>JALFIK010000141.1 GCA_022776205.1 Eubacterium sp. | reverse complement strand
CCAGAAGGAAATGTCCCAGTTCATGAAAAATAACGATAATACTAAATAAAAGAATCGCCAGAATAATTTTCAGCATGAATTTTCCTTTCTACTATTATTTTCTTTCTTAATCCAGAACAGAATAGACCCATTGTTCTGTGGCAAGAATTTCTTCCAGATCCGGATTTGGAGACACTTTGTGGGCATCCATACATTTTTCAATGGAGCGGACAATATCTGTATAAGAAATTTCCCCATGCAAGAATTTTGCAACCGCCCTCTCATTTGCCGCATTAAACACCGTAGGCATCGTTCCCCCGGTCTTTCCTGCCTCGATTGCCAGGGCAAGCCCCCGGAAAACATCATAATCCGGTTTTTCAAATGTAATCTGGCCAAGAGCTGCAAAATCCAGTCTTCTGCCAGATAATTTTCTCCTTTCCGGATAAAAAAGGGCATATTCAATCGGAACTTTCATGTCCGGTGTCCCCAGCTGGGCAATAATTGCCCCGTCAATGTACTGTACCATGGAATGAATCACACTCTGAGGCTGAATCACCACCTGAATCTGGGAATAATCTACCCCAAAGAGCCATTTTGCCTCCATAACTTCAAGTCCCTTATTTACCATGGTAGAAGAATCAATGGTAATCTTTGGTCCCATGGACCAGTTCGGATGATTCAGGGCATCCTGAAGAGTTACCGTCTCGAGATACTCTTTGCTCTTTCCGCGAAACGGCCCGCCGGAAGCGGTGAGCAAAATGGAATCCACTGCTTCCCGGGGCTCTCCCTGCAGACTCTGGAAAATGGCAGAATGTTCACTGTCCACCGGAAGAATCGACACTCCGTATTCTTGTGCCATCGGAATAATCAGATGCCCGGCCGTCACAAGCGTCTCCTTATTGGCAAGAGCGATATCCTTTCCCCTTCGAATCGCCTCCATCGTCGGACGAATTCCCATCATACCTACGACAGCAGTAACCACAATATCCGATTCCTCCATCCCTGCTACCGCAATCAGACCGTCCATCCCACTTACAACTTCCACACCGGTTCCTTTCAGCTCTCTTTTCAGTTCCAGTGCTTTGTCTTCATCAGACAAACTGACAAGAGCCGGATGAAATTCTTCAATCTGTTCTCTTAAACGCTGCTTATTTCTACCTGCCGCCAGAGCCACAACTTTAAGCTCCTTTGGATGTTCCCGGACTACTTCAAGAGTCTGCGTCCCAATTGAACCGGTAGAACCTAATATCGCAATTTTTTTCATTTTAATCCCACCACCATTACTAACATATAATAAATTATCGGCGCAGTAAAAATAATACTGTCAAACCGATCCAGAATTCCTCCGTGTCCCGGAATCAGATGGCTGTAATCTTTAATCTCATAATTTCTCTTGATCGCCGAAGCTCCCAGATCCCCGATAATGCTGATCAGGCCACCCACGGCACAGATTATTCCAAAACTTGCAATCAGATTATAGTTTACAGACAGATAATGACTCGCAAACACTCCATAAAGGCAGCCTAAAAGTCCTGCTCCGATCACGCCACCTGCTGCTCCCTCAATGGTTTTTTTCGGACTTAAAATCGGCGACATCTTGTGCCTGCCGATCAGGCGTCCCGTACAATAGGCCAGGGTATCATTGCCCCATGCACTTAAGAAAACGAGAACAACCATATATCCCCCGTCTGTAAGCATACGGATTCTATAGATGCATGACAGCATCACCGTAACATAAAACAGGGCAAAAAAGGAAATTGCCACACTGGAAATCTCATACTTTGGAAAAGTAAAAACATAGACGGCAATCAGCATGATAAGAACAAGGAGTGCCAGAGGAAGTACATACTGCTCCAGGCCGAGAAGAAGAAGAAGATAGTACAAAATACTTCCCGAATACACAATCACTCCAAGAGGAGATTTCTCCATATGAATGACACGCAATAATTCAAATACACCAATTAGAGAAATTGCAGCCACTACAAAAAAAGTGGGAAAACCGCCAAAATAAAGGGTTACAAAAGCGATGATCACTAAAACAATCCCGCTTAACAGTCTTTCTTTAAACATCATTTTCCTCCTGATCAGATACCGCCAAAACGGCGTTCTCTTGTATTATAGTATTCAACGGCCCGGATTAATTCGTCTTTATTAAAATCAGGCCACAATACATCCGTAAAATAAAATTCTGTATAGGCAAGCTGCCATAAAAGCCAGTTTGAAAGTCTCTGCTCACCGCTTGTCCGAATCATCAGATCAGGATCCGGCAGTTCCCTTGTATCAAGATAAGAGGTAAACTTTTCTTCCGTAATCTCCTCCGGAGCAAAAAGGCCATCTCTGCAGTCTTTCGCCATATGACGCATTGCACGCACCATCTCATCTCTGCTTCCGTAATTTAACGCAATGGTAAAATTCAGCCCTGTATTTTTTGCAGATACCCTTTCCAGTTCTTCAATGGCCTCCTGAATATCCGTATCAAGACGAAGTTTCTCTCCAATTACACGAACTCTCATATTATTCTTTGATGTCCGGGCAATACAGTCCTTCAGATATTTTCTTAATAGTTTCATCAATGCACTGACTTCTTTCTCCGGGCGTTTCCAGTTTTCTGTGGAAAAGGCATAAACTGTAAGATATTTTATGCCGATATTCCATGCATCTTCACAAATCTGTTCCACTACTTTCGCTCCCTGAGAATGCCCGTAATTTCTCGGCATCAGATGTTTCTTCGCCCAGCGGCCGTTTCCATCCAGGATGATAGCCACATGCTGCGGAATCTCCATCATTTTCCCATTCAGTTCTTTCTGCACGATTCCAATCCTCCAATATCTATTTCTCTATCATGCAAAGAAAACAGACAGCCAGTCATGCCGGCTGCCTGGTCATTTTCCTTACAAAACACTTTAAACTGTAAGAATTTCCTGAGACTTCTTATCAATGATACTGTCGATTGTCTTAATATACTTATCTGTGGACTTCTGAACTTTTTCCTGCTGATCCTTAAGCTCATCTTCCGTAATCTCATTATTCTTATGGGCTTTCTTTAAGGAATCATTCGCATCTCTGCGGATATTACGGATGGCAACCTTCGCTGCCTCCCCCTTCTTCTTTACATCCTTTACCAGTTCTTTTCTTCTCTCTTCTGTCAGTTCCGGGAATACGAGACGAATTACCTTTCCGTCATTTGTCGGATTGATTCCGATATCAGACTGTAAAATCTCCTTCTCGATCTTCTTTAAAAGAGATCCCTCCCATGGCTGAATACAGATAACCCTCGGCTCCGGAACCGTAATATTACCAACCTGCTGCAGTGGTGTCGGTGTTCCGTAATAATCAACTCTGATCTTATCCAGCACATGCGGGTTCGCTCTTCCTGCACGAATGGAATTATACTCTCTCTCAAGATTGTCAACCGACTTCTGCATCTTCTCTTCGTACTTCTTTATCATAGTATGTCCTCCTGCTCTCTATTCATTCTTCTCATTCTTTCTATTTGAAAGTATCAATTTTAAGAAAAGATACTTTTTCTATTATTTTACATTGTTTGTGGTATTCTGTCAATTATATTTTAGAAGATCCGAAAAAATCTACACTGTGACATAGGTTCCATTAAACTTACCATTCATTGTGTTAACAATGCTGTTTTCCTCTTCCAGTCCGAAAATAACAAGGGGCATCTTATTCTCCAGACACATAATCGTTGCCGTAAGATCAATCACACCGAGTTTCTTTTCAAGAACTTCATCAAGAGAAATCTCATCATATTTGACTGCATCCGGATTCACCTTCGGATCACTGTCATAAACACCATCAATGGCCTTGGCAAGCAATATGGCATCCGCCTCAATCTCAATGGCACGCAATGCCGTCGCCGTATCAGTCGAGAAATACGGATGGCCTGTACCCCCTGCAAAGAATGTGACAACTCCCTCATTTAAATCAGCCACCGCTGCATCTTTGGAAAAAAGCTCCGTAAAAGAGCCACAGGTAAATGGTGTGTATACTTTGGTCTTCATTCCCGCATGACGGAACATGTCTGACACATAGATACAGTTCATCACCGTTGCAAGCATGCCAATCTGGTCTGCCTTTGTTCTATCCATATTCTCACTGGTTCTGCCCCTCCAGAAATTTCCGCCGCCGATCACGATGGCAACCTGCGTTCCACCATCCACAATCTCTTTCACCTGTCCGGCGACTTTCAACACGGTCTCCTCATCAAAACCTGTCTTCT
>JALFIK010000117.1 GCA_022776205.1 Eubacterium sp. | reverse complement strand
CGATCTTCAAAAGCTGCTTCTACCGCTTCCGGGGTTGTCTCGTTATTGGCTCCTGTGTAGATTGCAAGGCGGTTCATTCCGTCTTCCTCTAACATAATAACAGCCATACCTGTGTTGGAACCTTCTTTTAAGGTCAGATTTGATACATCAATGCCCAGGTCGGTGAGCATGCCAAGAAGTGCTTCTCCGTTGGCATCTTTCCCCAAAGTTCCGCATACGGAAACGTCGCCGCCCACCTTGCATGCGGCAACTGCAGAATTGCTGCCTTTTCCACCGCCTGCGTTTGAGTAGCTTGTTCCCAGGATACTTTCACTCGGATGAGGAATGCGCGGCATTTGTAAAATCAAATCCATCATTATACTCCCGGTCATTAAAATTTTCGCTGCCAAACTATGATACCTCCCATCGTAATATTGTAAAAAAATGACGAAAAACATCTATTATTATAAAAATATTTTATAAAAAATTTAGAGCTAAGTCAAGAATATATTTTCTTTTTGGTTTCCCAAATATAAAAAAGTCGAAAATAGGGAGATAAATGTTGAGAGGTGAAAGGGAGTATGTTAAGATAATCAAACAGAATCTCATCAAAAGAAAGTTGTTTTCTTTTAAACAGGAGGGATGAAAATGATATATTTTGATAATGCAGCAACAACTTTAAGGAAGCCTGAAGGGGTAGCCGAGGCGGTTGCCGGGGCGCTCTCCACCATGGGAAATGCGGGAAGAGGAGCCTTTGGCCCATCTTTAAACGGGATGAGAATGCTTTATGAGACAAGAGAGATGCTCAGTGAATTATTTCACGCTGACGGACCGGAACAGATTGCATTTATGTCGAATGCTACCGAGGCATTAAACACTGCCATTAAGGGGATGCTTCAACCCGGAGATCATGTGATCACAACGGTGATGGAGCACAATTCTGTATTGAGACCTCTTTATGAGATGGAGCAGGCCGGAGTTGCTCTTACCATACTTCCTGTAGATGAAAACGGAATGATTCAAAGTGAAGATATTGAAGAGGCAATTCGTCCGGATACGGAGGCAGTCATTTGTACCCATGCGTCGAATGTGACGGGCAATATGCTGAATTTATACCGAATCGGGGAAGTGTGTAAAAGACATAATCTTCGTTTTATCGTGGATGCATCCCAGTCAGCCGGTCTGATACCGGTAGATATGCAGGCGATGAATGTGGATGCTTTGTGTTTTACCGGGCATAAAGGTCTGATGGGACCACAGGGAACCGGAGGAATCTGTATTCGAAAAGGAATTCAGATTCGGCCCCTGAAGTCCGGAGGAAGCGGGATTCATTCTTTCTCGAAAGAACAGCCGGATTCTATGCCGGAGTTACTTGAAGCAGGTACGGTAAACTGCCATGGCATTGCCGGTCTGCATGCCGCTCTTTCTTTTTTAAAAAAAGAGGGAATGGAAAAGATTGTTACGAAAGAAGAACTGCTGACCAAAACGTTTTATGAAGGGGTTCGCAGAATCCCGGGAGTGAAAGTTTACGGTAATTTTTTGGAAGAAAAGAGAGCACCGATCGTGTCGCTTAATATCGGGACAGAAGATGCAGGGAAAGTGAGTGAAGCTCTGTGGGAGGATTTTGGCATTGTCACACGACCGGGAGCTCACTGTGCACCTTTGATGCATGAAAGCCTGGGGACGGCAGATCAGGGAGTGGTAAGATTCAGCTTTTCTTATTTTAATACAATGCATGAGATAAAAAAAGGAATTGAGGCGGTCAGAATGCTGGCCGAGGATTAAAAGAAATTGTATAAAATAAAACCGTCTGCAGAAATCATCGGAATGTTGTATGCAGGCGGTTTGTTGTTTGATAGGAAATTCGGTTGCTGATGTATTTTTTTATTCTCGTTGGAAAAACCGCTCTACTTCATCATGAAGAATGGAAAAATTACAGGAACCGGTATGAAGAACGGCCTGATGGAATTTTTTTTCAGAAAACTCCTTTGAAAATTGGGATTTCATATTCTGTTTCAGTGTATCAAGTTCATAATAACCAATGCCATAGGAGAGGTAAACTGCCGGGTTTTCAATGACGTATTCATAGATTTGATTCGAAGATTCCGCATCAATGCCATATTGATTTAAAAAAGATGCCAGTTTTTCTCTGTCATAATTTTTATAATTTACATATAAATCGCTTAAGGACGATAAAGACAGGGAGAGGAGATCATTATCCCGGCAGAGTGTCCGTAGCAGAGTCTGGGTTTTTTGATCTGTATTCCGGAAGGAAAGATACCGGTAACTGTAAAGCTGGGCATAAGTCCCCCATCCTTCGTCATATCCTTCCGTCCTTAAGACAGTGCGCAGGGGGGCAGGATTGGTAGAGAGAAAATAGTTGGTTTGATAGAGATGACCGGGATAGCCCTCGTGGGCAAGTGTGGAAAACATTTCGTTTTCTCCAATTCTTGTTTGATTGATATAAATAATATTTTCATTTTTACTGTCAATAGGCGGTATCATATAAAATGCACAGGCGGAAGTACCGGAGAGTGCGTCAGGAACGGATTTTAAGAGAAACGGAATATCAGAAATTCCGGGGAAATCTTTTTCCGTGTATTCTTTCAGATTTTTCATGATCTGGTTTGGATTTTTAAGGAATGGATCGGCATTTAAATATTGCATATAAAGATCGGGATTATTTTTTGTTAGAGTGGAAACCTCCCTGGTCGTTTTAAGTAACATTTTTTTTAGAGCCTCAATACATTCTTCCGGAGTCATCTCCGTTCCCACATTGGAAGAAAGGAGAAGACGATAGTAGTCTTTTCCCTTTTCATACTGGCAGAGTCGTTCTTTCTTTTCGCCGGAAGGAACATAGGCTTTCAGGGATTTTTTTAAATCCCGGTAGGCAGGAAAGATTTTATTTTGGACAAGAGAACGATTGTTGGCAATGTAACTTTTTTTTTGATCTTCGCTGAAACAGTCAAGGGACTGAATGCGTTCATCAAAACTTTCGATGAGAAGATTGCTTCGGTCAGAGAGAAACTGATCAATTTGATCGATTGTGTCGGTAATGACAAAATCGGGACTGATGATACCAGCCTCTCTTCTGTTTTCTTCAAATGAAAGAAGCTGC
>JALFIK010000087.1 GCA_022776205.1 Eubacterium sp. | reverse complement strand
GTTAAATTTTTTCCTAAAAAAATTTTTTCTACCTGACTATACATTCTGCCAATTACTAAACCCATTTTACTTCTCCTTTTTATAAATAGTACTGTATCAATCTGATTCACTTTTTGTTCATATTTTTTTCAAAAAGTAAACATATTTTTTCTTTATATTATAGACAGCAACAAAGAAATCCCTCTATTTCTTGTGGCTAAAGATTTTTTTCATATTTTGAAGCCCATATACAGGTATCTATATGGGCTTCCTCCTTTTATTTATTATTTATGTAATATTTATTGGTTAAAATTTTTAAGGCCCCCTGGTTAAGGGGGCTTTTTTTATTTTCCCGCCTGCCCGGCAAGATAATTGATAAACTGCTGCGCAGTACGTCCGGAAATTCCGCCATGGGATAATTCCCATTTGTTTGCTTCTGCACAGAGTTCTTTTTCATCCATCTTAATTTCAGGATGCTTCTTCGCAAGATTTATCACAATATCAAAATATTCCTTCTGCGTTGGTTTGGAGTAATTGATGGTAACACCGAAACGGGCTGCCAGGGATAATTTTTCCTGCATGGTGTCGGAACGATGCAGTTCCTCATCCTTATCCGCACGGTCTGACCATGTCTCCCGAATAAGATGTCGACGATTGGATGTGGCATAAATAAGAACATTGTCCGGCTTTGTCTCCATGCCTCCCTCGATGACAGCTTTCAAATATTTATATTCAATCTCAAATTCCTCAAAAGAAAGATCATCCATATAGATAATAAAACGATAGTTTCTGTTTTTAATATGACTGATCACCGCAGAGAGCGACTTAAACTGATGCTTGTAAATCTCGATCATACGAAGGCCGTCTCCGTAATACTGATTTAAAATTGCCTTGATACTGGTTGATTTCCCTGTTCCCGCATCTCCGTAGAGAAGGCAGTTGTTGGCAACCTTTCCCTGCACAAAAGCTTCTGTGTTGGCAACCAGTTTCTTTTTCTGAATTTCATAACCGGTGAGATCATCTAATACCACTTTATCAAGATTATTAATCGGGATAAATTCCAGTTTTCCATTCTCATCTGAAATACGGAAGGCTTTATTAAGGCCAAACATCCCCACACCGTAATCTTTATAAAATTTTACGACGGCGTCATAAAATTCATCCACCGTTTCCGCTGCGGCGAGCTGATCGGAAAGAGCACGTACCTTTTCACTGACATTTTTATTATACATTCTCTCCTTTTTTCCGATTGCCTTGTAATTTAATATTGTGGAAAAACAGTCAATTCCCAGTGTCTCTTCGATGGGACGGAAATCATAGTGGAACAAATTCATAAATACCTGAAAATCATTTTTTGCAAAATGATTGACTGTTCCGTCATTTTTTCCCACTTTCTCGCTGGTCATACTGAAAGAGTTTTCATTTGTCACCAGCACAAATGTAAGATAATTATGCCATAAATTTTTATCAAAACCGTATGTCGTGGCAAGATCCAGCAATGCTTTCATCTCTTTGTAAATATCTGTGATGAGCTCTTCTGCCCGGTAGTGACAACTGTCGAACCGTTTAAAGATATCTGACAGATTCCGCAAAATACTGTCCTCCCCCAGATCCCGGTATAAAATTAATTTTGACACTTCTCTGTACATCTTCTATTCCTCCTGATGTTCCTCTTGTTTTTTTAAAATTTCATCCACATTCAAGTCTTTCAGCTGGGACGCGAATTTCCCCTTTAATTCCTCGATTTTATTTTGAGCCTCGTCCCGATTACCATCAAAGGAAGTGTATCCGTCATAGGAGGCAACCATCGGTTCCTCCTCTTCCCTGTTCTTTCCGCCTTTATATAATTCAAGACCCGGAAAAGCAAACTTCGGCAGATCCTCATCATGGACATTTCCCTCTTTAATATCTTTCATCGTAACGATTCCCGGGAAAGCCTGCTGCGGCCGGTAATCCGGCATATTGAACACTTCAAAACAGTCAAGAATATTTACATCCGTAAGATCTTCCGGAATATCCTTTTTGAGATATTGTGGAAAATGCTCCCTGTAAAATTCATAAATCACCTGTTTTACTTCCGGTCGGGTCAGTTCCGCCGGCATCTTTTCATCATTCACAAAGAAATAGTACCGGTCCACATAAGGAAGGATCCTCTCTTCCGCCGTAATCGAAGTAATCTCCGGCACGTTATCATAGGAGACCTCCAGACGACGGAACGTCTTTTGCCCATCCTTTGTCTGGGTAACCCCTTCTATTTTATATTTGTCCAACTCAAAAAATAAACTTTTAAACAGGGAAAATTCAAACATGTTTCTCCTCCTCATTCTTCTTTTGTTTTGTTACATATTTACAGCATTGCTTCCATCTCGTCAAGAAGTTCTCCAAAAAGCTTTAATGCATCCCGCACCGGTTCTCCCGTCGTCATATCCACACCACAAAGCCGCAGCAAATCGATTGGATTCATGGAACTTCCTCCGCTTAAAAAGCGAAAATAACCTTCCCTTGCCTTTTCATCTCCCGATAAAATCTTCCGGCTGATGGCAATGGCTGCCGCATACCCCGTCGCATACTGATATACATAAAACGGAGTATAAAAATGAGGAATTCTTGCCCATTCCAGCCCAATCTCCCGATCGATCACCATGTCTTCTCCAAAATATTCCTGATTCAGTTTATAATAAATATCACAAAGCACTTCCGCGGTAAGTGGTTCTTTATTCCAGACCATCTCATGGGTGATTTTCTCAAACTCCGCAAACATTGTCTGACGGTAAAGAGTCCCTTTAAACTGTTCGAGGAAATAATTTACCAGATACATTTTCTCTTTTCTATCTTCCGAATGATTCAGAAGATACTCCATTAAAAGAGCCTCATTACAGGTGGATGCCACTTCCGCCACAAAAATCTCGTAACCGGCATAGAGATAAGGCTGATTTTTATCGGAATAATAGGAATGCATGGAATGTCCCATCTCATGGGCAAGGGTAAACACATTGTTTAAATTATCCTGATAATTCATAAGTACAAAAGGATGCGTTCCATATGCCCCCCAGGAATAAGCACCACTGCGCTTTCCCTCATTCTCATATACATCGATCCATCCGCCGTCCATCCCTTCCGAAAGAACTTTCCCATATTCTTCTCCCAGAGGCTCCAGACCCTTTTTCACAATTTTTTTCGCTTCCTCAAACGGAATCTTCATCTCAAAATCTTCTGCCAGGGGTACATAAAGATCATACATATGAAGCTCATCCACTCCGAGAGCTTTTTTCCGAAGACGCACATACCGGTGCATCAGATCCATGTTTTCATGTACCATATCAATCAGATTCGTATAAACACTTGTCGGAATTTCTCCTCCGTCCAGAGCCATTTCCAGTGCAGAATCATAATGTCTTCTCCTGGCAAAAAATGCATAATTCTTTAAATTTGCATTATAAAGTGCCGCCAGTGTATTTTTATACTGTCCGTACTGGGAGTACATGGAGGAGAAAGCCTGTTTTCGAATCTCCACATCCCCGTTCTCGAGAAGCAGCGTATATCTTCCATGACTTACAGGGATTTCCTCTCCATCTCTCCCTTTTACGGACGGAAAACGGACATCCGCATTATTAAACATGGAAAAAATGTTTGATACATCCGCGGACATATCCTGGACATCAGCCAGAATCCCTTCTTCTTCTTTGGAAAGAACATGCTCCTGCTGACGAAACAGCTCATAAAAATACCGGCGGTAAAGTTCCATCTCCTCCGATTCTTCCATCCATTTATCGATGGTTTCCTTTCCGATTGCAACAAGCTCCGGCTCCTCAAACACAACGGCACTGTTAATTTTTACAGACAGCGCCTGTGCCTTTCCGGAAAGTCCCTGATAAAAGCTGTTTCCCGTATCTTCATGATAGCGCTGATTGGCATAGACATATACGGCCTCAAATTTTTTCATGACTTCTTCTTTTTTCTTCATATAAGATAGAAAAATTTCCGGTCCCTCTTTGAAACGTCCCTCGTAAGAAGCAAGCTCCTGTGCCTCTTTTAAAAGGATTTCATAATCCTGTTCCCATAATTCATCCGAAGCATACAGATCCTTAATATGCCACTGGTATGCCGGATCACAGTCTTTTCTTTTTTTTACCTGATTTTCTGTCATTTCTCGCTCCTGTCTTTCTCAGATTAATTTTATTTTTTCCCTTCCGGACTCCGTGAAAATCCGAAATATAATAGGTAAGATATCCTTTTTCACTGATTTTAAAACGGCCGACATAGATGATGTGCCACAATGGACCGGAAATATCCCTGCGGGATTCCATTTCTTTTACTTTTTTTATTAAAACGGGCTTCCTTTTCTGAAAATCCATCCTGTATATCCGACTGTTTACCGAGA
>JALFIK010000056.1 GCA_022776205.1 Eubacterium sp. | reverse complement strand
GGGAGCGGGCCTGTTCAATGATATAGTTCGGCAGTCCGAGACGCTCACTGATGGAAAAGGCGTTACTTTTTCCCGGAATTCCGATTAAAAGGCGATAGGTCGGAGTGAGGGTTTCCAGATTAAATTCACAGCATCCGTTTTCCACTCCCGGTGTATTCATGGCATACATTTTAAGTTCTGCATAATGGGTGGTGGCAATGGTCCGGATCCTGGCGGTGTGAAGATCGTCAAGAATCGCAATGGCCAGTGCAGCACCCTCTGTCGGGTCGGTTCCTCCGCACAGTTCATCTAATAAAACGAGAGAGTCGGGGGCAGCTTCCTTTAAAATGTGGACAAGGTTTGTCATGTGGGACGAAAATGTGGATAAGTTCATTTCAATACTCTGCTCATCCCCAATGTCCGCAAAGATATCAGAAAAGACGGAAAGTTTTGAACCCTGAAAGGCAGGAATGTGAAGTCCGGCCTGTCCCATGAGCTGGAAAAGGCCAACTGTCTTTAGGGATACGGTTTTGCCGCCGGTATTTGGTCCGGTGAGAAGGAGCATATTGAAGTCCTTACCGATATAAATATGAATCGGAACTACTTTTTTCGGGTCGAGAAGGGGATGACGCCCCTGCTTGATATCGATAATGCCGTCGGTGTTAAAGTCCGGTTCCGTTCCCTGGTATTCTTTTGCATATTTGGCTTTTGCAAAAATAAAGTCAAGACGGGTGAGAATCTTCTGGTTTTCTTCTAATTCCCGGATGCAGGAGGCGGCCTGGGCACTTAATGATTCCAGGATTTTCTGAATTTCGGCTTTTTCTTTTATATCCAGTTCTTTCAGATGGTTGTTGAGCTGGACAACGGACATCGGCTCAATAAAAAGTGTGGAACCGGAAGCAGACTGATCGTGGATCATTCCGGGGAAGGCATTCCGGTATTCTGTTTTTACCGGAACACAGTAACGGCCGTTTCGAACGGTGATCAGGGCATCCTGCAGGAGATTTTTATTGTTTTGGGAGTTAATGATGGAAGTAAGCTTGTTGTGAATCGACACGTTGGTCTGCTTAATTTCTTTTCGGATATCTTTTAAGGCCGAAGAGGCATCATCACTGATCTCGTCTTCCGATAAAATACACTGGGTGATTCGCTGATAAAGAAATTCCAGGGGGTCCAGATCACTGAAGTAACTGTTTAACGAGTCGTAGGCCATCACCTCATCTTCCGTATCGCCGTAACTGACCGCCTGGGCCGTGAGGGAGAGAAGACGGGCAATTTCCAGAAGCTCCTTCGTATTGAGGGTGGAACCGATATCCAGAAGCCGTAGGTGGGGACGGATATCGGAAAGTCCCTGAAAAGAAAGAAAACCCGTCTTATAAAGCCGGGTTAGTGCATCCTTTGTCTCTGCCTGGGCAGACAGGATTTCCTCATAATCCGAAGAAGGGAGCAGCTCCCTGCACAGGGCCTTTCCCATGGAAGAGGAGGCATGGGTTTCCAGCTTTTTTATTATTTTGTCATATTCTAATGTGGTAAGTGCTTTTGTATTCATGTTAAAAAACCTCTCAAATAATTCATATCCCGTTAAAACCGGGCATTAAAGTCTGTTTCACTGGTGGCATTGACCGGTGGAATGTCTGAAATGTCCAGATTATCAATATGGATAAAGCGGTTGCCACCCGGTTCACGGGAAGTAAGTTCGTCCATAAAGAGGGCAACGCGGTGCGGGGCACCCTGTACTTCCATCTCCACGGTGCCGTCATAAAGATTTCTTACCCACCCGGTCACATGGTATTTTCTTGCAAATCCGATTACCGTAAACCGCATGCCGACACCTTGCACGCGACCATGGGCAATAATGTGTTTTCTGATCATAATATTTCATCGCCCGGAACAATCCGGGCACTTCCCTTCTTTTAAAATGCAGAATCTTTCTTATATTTTGCAAGAATCATTTTGACATGAAAAAGGGGATTTGTCAATGAAGGAGCGGATTTTGAGTTGTCAGAGCAAAAAATATAGAGTATAATATCTTGAAAAATGATTTGAACAGTTAGAAAGGAAACGTATATGCGTTATGTAAATGAATTCAGAGAGGGAGATCTTGTCTCTGATATCTATCTTTGTAAGGTGAAAAATATTGCAAAAACAAAGGCAGGAAAAACGTATTATTCACTGCTCTTGCAGGATAAAACCGGCGTGATTGATACGAAAATATGGGATCTGAATAATGGAATAGAAAATTTCGAGCAGATGGACTATGTGCGGGTTGAGGGCAATGTGACCAGTTTTCAGGGAAATCTCCAGTTGAATGTCCGGCGCCTTCGGAAGGCGAAGGAGGGAGAATATTCCATGGCGGATTATATCCCGTGTTCCGATAAGGATATTGACGGGATGTTTAAAGAACTTTCTGCCTATATTAATCATGTACAGAATATTTATCTAAGACAATTGCTGGTCGCATTTTTTGGCGATAAAGAATTTGCAGCAAAATTTAAAGTTCATTCCGCAGCCAAGCGGGTACATCATGGATTTATGGGCGGCCTTTTGGAACATACGCTGGGTGTCACCAAACTGTGTGATTTTTACTGCAGTCAGTACCCGATTCTTAACAAAGATCTTCTGATTACAGCGGCAATTTGCCATGATATCGGGAAAATCAACGAACTGTCTGATTTCCCGGAGAATGATTATACCGACGAGGGACAGCTGGTCGGACACATTGTGATGGGAACGATGATGATTGATGAGAAGATTAAAAATATTCATGGATTTCCGGAAAAACTTGCGAATGAGTTAAAACACTGCATCCTGGCTCATCACGGGGAGCTGGAATACGGTTCTCCGAAAAAACCGGCGTTAATTGAGGCGTTAGCACTCAATTTTGCGGATAATACGGATGCAAAACTGGAAACCTTTATTGAGGCACTGGCAGAGGAAAATCGCCAGAGCGGAGAGTGGAGAGGATATAATAAATTGTTTGAGAGTAACATAAGAGCGACAAGTCATTTGGGAGAAAGAGATTGAAGAAAGTGAAAGAGAATTCTCCGGTTAATTTAAAAAAGAATCAGGTAATCCCACTGACAATCGAAGATTTTACAAAAGAAGGGGAAGGCCTCGGAAAGTATCAGGGCTTTCCTTTCTTTGTAAAAGATACGGTGATCGGAGATAAGGTGAAGGTTTCCGTGACGAAGTTAAAAAAACATTACGGATATGCCCGTGTTGTTGAGATTCTTGAGCCGTCACCGGACCGGGTGGAACCGGTCTGCCCGGTGGCAAGGCAGTGTGGTGGCTGTAAGATTCAGCAGCTGTCTTACGAAAAACAGCTGGAATTTAAAAAGAACCTTGTGGCGGGCTGTCTGACGCATATCGGTGGATTTAAGAATGTAGATACTATCATGGAGCCGGTCTGCGGTATGAAAGATCCGTGGCATTATCGCAATAAAGCTCAGTTTCCTGTGGGATATGACAAAGAGGGAAATCTGGTTGCCGGGTTTTATGCAGGACGCACACATTCGATTGTGGCTAATACCGACTGTATGATTCAGGCTGAAGTTACCGGACGGATTGTGGAAAATGTCCTTGATTATATGAGGGAAAATCATGTTCCGGCTTACGATGAAAAGAGTCATACCGGTCTTGTGCGCCATATCCTGACCCGGGTCGGATTTTCCACCGGAGAAATTATGGTCTGTCTTATTGTAAATGGAAACAGGAAGCAGCTCCCCCATGTCCGGTCACTGGTTGACCGCCTCACAAAGATAGAAGGTATGGCCAGTATTATTATAAATTCGAATACGGAAAAAACGAACAAAATTCTCGGAACCCACTGTGAAACACTCTGGGGAAAGGATTACATCGAAGACAGGATTGGAGAGGTCCGCTATCGGATTGGCCCTCTGTCTTTTTACCAGGTAAATCCTGTGCAGACGAAGGTTCTGTATTCCAAAGCCCTTGAATATGCGAATCTAAAGGGGGAGGAAACGGTATGGGATCTTTACTGCGGTATCGGAACGATTTCCCTTTTTCTAGCTAAGAAAGCGAAACAGGTTTACGGTGTGGAAATTGTGAAAGAAGCGGTAGAAGATGCCAGAAAAAATGCTGCCTTAAACCATATGGATAATGTGGAATTTTATGTGGGGAAAGCAGAAGAAGTAGTCCCTGCTCAGTATGAAAAAACGGGAATCCATCCGGATGTGATTGTGGTAGATCCGCCCCGGAAGGGCTGCGACGCTACCCTTCTTTATACCATGCTTGCCATGGAACCGGAGCGCATTGTTTATGTAAGCTGTGATCCTGCAACGCTTGCCAGAGATTTAAAAATTTTGTGTGAAGAAAACTATGAACTGAAAAAAGTTACTGTTGTCGACCAGTTTGGCCATTCGACCCATGTGGAAACAGTTTGTTTATTATCACGGAAATAAGCGGTTTTTCAAGGCTTTTCATGATGGGTTCAGTCTGTTTGCCACTGATTTGCCACCGTAATTTTAAAAATTGATACTGAATGAAAGAAAAGGGTTGAACCACTGAACAATCAGCGGATTCAACCCTTTTTTTTAAATTTATGACAATTTTCTGGTGACTGCCTGTTCAAACAAAGCAACGGACTGTTCACCCATATTTTCAGTATCATGTACATAAGTCTGCAATGTGGTCTGAATATTGGTGTGCCCAAGTCTTGTCTGTACATTCTTTACATTTGCACCTGCTTCAATCAGCATGGTTGCATGGGT
>JALFIK010000048.1 GCA_022776205.1 Eubacterium sp. | reverse complement strand
TGTCCGATTGCCGTAAGACGCATGTCTGCATTGTCCTGCCTTAACAACAGACGATACTCTGCCCGTGATGTCATCATACGATAAGGTTCATGATTTTCCTTCGTAACGAGATCATCAATTAATACACCGATATATGCTTCGGAACGATCCAATATCAGAGGTTCCCTGCCAAGACAACTTCTCGCCGCATTAATTCCTGCAATCAGTCCCTGAGCTGCCGCCTCTTCATATCCGGAACTTCCATTAAATTGTCCTCCACTGAAAAGACCTTTGATATTCTTAAACTCCAGAGATAATCTTAGCTGGTTTGGATTGATACAGTCATATTCAATCGCATAGGCATTTCGGATTATTTTTACATTTTCCAGCCCCTTTACCGTTCGATACATTGCATATTGTACATCCTCAGGGAGAGAGCTGCTCATTCCGCCCACATACATTTCATTTGTATATTCTCCCTCTGGCTCTATGAATAGCTGATGCCTTTTTCTATCTGCAAAACGCACAACCTTGTCTTCGATAGACGGACAATAACGTGGACCGGTTCCCTCAATCACACCAGAATAAATCGGTGATCTGTCAAGATTATCCCTGATTATTTTATGTGTTTCTTCATTCGTATAAGTCAGCCAACAGGAAATCTGCTCTCTTTTAATGTCCTCTTCCTTATTGGTAAAACTAAATGGGACAATTTTCTCATCTCCAAACTGTTCTTCCATCTCATCAAAATTCACAGAACGCTTGTCGATTCTGGCCGGAGTCCCCGTTTTAAAACGATATAGTTCCACACCGTTATCTTTTAAAGACTGACTTAAATAATTCGCTGCCTGAAGTCCATTGGGACCGGTATAATTTACCACTTCTCCATAAAGGCACCTCGCTTTCAGATAAGTTCCTGTTGCAAGTACAACTGCCCTGGCATGGTAGATTGCTCCGGAAAAGGTCTTCACTCCCTTTATAACACCGTCCTCAACGATCAGTTCTGTCACTTCTGCCTGTCTGAGAGTCAGATGATCCGTATTCTGAAGAGTATAACGCATCGTCATGGAATAGGCATCTTTATCCGCCTGGGCACGAAGTGAGTGAACAGCAGGACCTTTTGATTTATTTAACATTTTTGACTGGATAAATGTTTTGTCAATATTTTTTCCCATCTCACCACCAAGAGCATCAATTTCTCTTACCAGATGCCCTTTTGAGCTTCCACCAATGTTTGGATTACATGGCATCAAAGCCACACTATTCATGCTAATGGTAAAAATAATGGTTTCACATCCAAGTCTTGCAGAGGCAAGGGCGGCCTCACATCCTGCATGGCCGGCACCGACAACAACCACATCATAATATTCTTCTACTGTCTTCATTATTTCCTCCAAATAGGATTCTATTATTTTCCCGTACAGAATCTGGAAAATATTTCATTTACAAGATCATCTTCCACGGATTCTCCAACAATCAATCCCAGTTTTTCATAAGCATTCATCAGATCAATCGTAAAGAAATCCTCCGGCATTCCACCTTCAATACTGTCTCTTACACATAAAAGGCTCTCCAATGCTTTCGCCAGAGCATCCTTGTGTCTGACATTTGTGATATACATTTCCTGATTCACATCTATTTTACCATGAAACATCATTTTTTTTAATTCAAAAAGGAAATCATCAATTCCATCACCATATTTTGCAGAAACAGAAATCACCGGATCTCCTTCTTCAAGACAATCTCTCAATCGCTCATAATCAAAATTTTCTTTTGATTTATCTGATTTATTTAATAAGATTATTTTTTTCTTTTCTCTGATTTCGTCTAATATTTCCAGATCTTCCTCACTGAAATCCACAGAAGTATCCACCAAAAATAATACGAGATCTGCATACTCTATTTCTCTTTTTGCACGCTCCACTCCGATACTTTCCACCTGATCTTCCGTATCACGGATTCCGGCAGTATCCACCATATGAAGCGTCACTCCATCAATTGTTACTGATTCTTCCAGAGTATCCCTGGTTGTTCCTGCAATATCTGTTACGATTGCTCTCTCCTCTCCCAGAAGCTGATTTAAAAAAGAGGATTTTCCTGCATTGGGTTTTCCCACAATACATGTTCGAATTCCTTCTGCCATCATTCTTCCATTATCATAAGTTTCCAGGAGATGTTCCACATCCTTTATCCAGATATTATCTGACTTAAGCAATTCATTCGGATATCCTGTAAGATCGTAATGTTCCGGATCATCAAGAGCGGATTCAATATAGGCAATCTGATAAATAATTTCTTCTCTGATTTTTTTTATTTTCTCTGACAATCTTCCTCTTAATTGGGAAAGAGAATTTTTTCTGGCCATTTCATTTTTCGAATCAATAAGGTCCATAACCGCTTCTGCCTGAGAAAGATCTATTCTTCCATTCAAAAAAGCTCGTTTTGTAAACTCCCCCGGCTCTGCCGCTCTGGCACCATTTTTTATTACCAGATTCAAAATTCTGTATAAAACCACAACTCCGCCATGGCAGTCAATTTCTACTACATCCTCTCTGGTATAACTGGATGGTCCTTTCATAATCAGGACAATACATTCGTCGACAATCTCGTCACCATCCAGAATATTTCCATAATAAATATGATGACTTTCCAGATCATGAACATCTGTTTTTTGATTACGTGGTTTAAAAATCCTGGAAAGTATCTTCATTGAATCGGATCCGCTCATTCGAATAATACCAATTCCCGCATTGGAAACCGCAGTAGCAATCGCTGCAATCGTATCAAATTCATTTATCATTTCCATCATTTTCTCCAATCAGCCCGGATTAGGACAAACACCTTTCCGGGTGCCATATATTCAAAAATAGGATGCTTAAAAATTCCCACAAGAATCTTTAAACACCCTAATATTAACCTCAATGTTATTTGTTGTCTTTCTTTAACATAATAACAACTTTTCTATACGGTTCTTCTCCTTCACTCTTCGTGCAGACAAATTTATCATTCTGAAGAGCAGAATGAATCACACGCCTCTCATAAGGATTCATTGGCTCTAAAGCAACAGGTTTTTTTGTTCTCTTTACCGTATATGCTATTTTCTTTGCTAATTTCTCTAAGGTAACTTTTCTTCTTTCCCGGTAATTCTCTGTATCAAGCTTAACCCGGATGTAAGCATCACTTTCCCGATTTACAAACAGACTTATCAAATATTGTAAGGCATCCAGTGTCTGCCCTCTTTTTCCAATAAGAATTCCCATATCGGAACCGGAAAGATCAATATCCATGACATTGTCTTCTTCTTTAAAATCGATATCGACCTTTGTCTCCACTTTCATTGCGGAAAAGAGTTCTTCACAAAATTCCTGTGTTCTCTCTAACAGTGACTTCTTTAAAGTCACACGAATCACTGCCGGTTTTCCATTGAAAATTCCAAGAAAACCTCTGCTGCCTTCATCAATCACATCCCAATCCAGCTGATCACTGCTCATCCCAAGATCAAGAGTTGCTGCGGTAATCGCATCCTCGACTGTTTTTGCTTTATATTCTTTTACTTCCACTACTTTTTACCCCCCTTGGTATTTCCATGTTCCTTGTCATACTGTGCAACAAGGTACGCCTTTTTACCAATTTCTCCTAATTTACTGGTATCTACCTTCTCCAGTACGTCATAATCCTCTTCTCCTGTGCCTGCAGGGGAAGAAATTTTCTTCGTATTGATGGAAGCAATATCTCGAATCGTCTTGCGGGTACCAATCTCTTCTCTGGCCTGTTCTGCCTGTGCAGAAGTATCCATCAGTCGTTCCATTAAAGTCTTCTGACCTTTTGCCTTCTTCTTTGCTGCTTTTTCCTTATTCTTCGCCACTAAAACATCAATATCCACATGATCCATATACTTATTAACAACAATCTGCTGGATACACTGGAATAAAGCACTTGTCACCCAGTAAATACCAAGACCTGCCGGTGTCACCAGACAAAAATACAGAGACATAAGAGGCATCATAATTGTCATACTCTTTGTCATTCCCGCTGCCGGATTGCTCGGATCAACTTCCGGCTGGTTCATTGTCTTCGTGGTAAGATACTGGAATAAGGCTGCCAGGATTGGAAGAAGCCAGTAAATAGAAGGGTGAAATCCCGGAGTCTGTGCAACGTTAATTCCAGCAAAAAAGTCATTCATCTGAATAATTTCTTCTGAGGCTTTCCCAATTATGCCGGATGCTGCCGGGAAGGCATGGGCAAGCTTCTCCCAGGCATCTGCATTAAAATAATTCAGCACATCTACAATCTGATTCTTTCCCGCTCCTGCAGAAAGGGTTGTAACGTAAGAAGATTTCAGACCCTTTCCAATTTTGTTAATTGCACTTATTGATTTTGAACCGGTTCCAATTGCAGTCACTACCTGCATATACACTGCCTTAACCTGTGGAATATAAGCAGGAATCTTACGGATTACCTGATACAATGCCAGAAAGATCGGCATCTGAATTACTAACTGAAGACATCCGCCTGTCGGACTTGTTCCATACTTGTCATAAACTTTCTGAATTTCCTCATTCTGTTTCAGCATGGAAGCCTGGTCTGTCTTATTTCTGTATTTTCTCTGAATTTTATTAATTTCAGGCTGCATAACCTGACTGATTTTCGCGAATTTCTGCTGCTTAATGGTAAGTGGAAGCATAAGCAGACGAACAAAAATAGTAAATATGATAATACATAAACCAATATTCTGGATATTTATCATATTCAGAATATAAAAGATAAATTCCATGACATACCCTAAAAGGGTAGCAATCCATCCGATAATCGGCGTGGTTGACTGCGTCAATAACATACTTCTCCTCCTTAATTATGGAACCGGATCATATCCGCCTTTCGAAAAAGGATTACAACGCAGAATCCGCCACGCTGCTAATAATCCTCCCTTTAATACACCATATTTCTCAATTGCCTCAATCGCATACTGGGAACAGGTTGGTGTATAAATACAGGTAGCCCTTCCTTTGAGAGCTGACAGATATTTCTGATAAAATCTTATTATTTTAATCAAAATAATTTTCATTCCAAATCATCGTCTTTCAATATATGATGTAATTTCAACAAATGAAAAATGGCACTTTCAAACGTATTATAATCAGATTCCCTGGCGGATCTGCGTGCCACAATCACAATGTCAAACCCCTGTTCTACTTCTTCCCAGTGAAGACGCATTATTTCCCGGACAATCCGGGTCACTCTGTGACGGATGACACTGTTTCCAACTTTTTTACTGACAGAAATTCCAATCCGGTTAGAGCACAGATCATTTTTCTTTATAATCATTGCAAAAACACGATTTGCCCGTGATTTTCCACCCTGATATACCGACTGGAATTCCTGATTCTTTTTTAAAGATTTAAATTGATTCACTTTCTCACCTTTCCAGATAATTCAATGAGAAAAGAAAAGGCCACATCACTGCGACCTAAGCTGATAATTTATTTCTTCCTTTTGCTCTTCTTCTGGCTAAAACCTTTCTGCCATTAGCAGTACTCATTCTTTTTCTAAATCCATGAACTTTAGATCTCTGTCTTTTCTTTGGCTGATATGTCATCTTCATAGCGAAAGCCACCTCCTTACGAATATTCTACCTGTTTTGTTGAAAAACATCACTCCTATTATATTGAAAAAACTACTGCTCGTCAAGTAATTCCTGCCTTTTTTTCTAAGACAATCCTTTCCCATCCTTTTTTACACAAAGAATCCTGCAGTTATGCACGAGTTATCCACATTTTGTGCATAACATGTGTATAACCTATAAATTATTCACATTCTCTTTTATAATAAAATGCAAAAACTACGGTTTTTCTGCAATTTTTGATGTGTATCATTTCATGATAGTTATCCACATTTTGTTAATATTCAGCTTTTTTCTGAAAAAATTATTATTTTTTTCAGTTATCCACAATAAGTTATCCACATTTTTTACTTATTGGTATATTGAAAAATCATTCGTTCTGTTATACACTTATAAGAAATCAATTAAACTGGAATGGAGTTAACAATGAAAGAGCTAATTCAATCGAAATGGGAAGAAATTTTACAAATACTCATAAAAGAACATGAAATTTCGGAGGTCGCTGTAAATACATGGATTCGTCCTTTAACCATTCAGTCTGTTACAGACGATACCATCACATTTTTTATGGTACGGGGTCCGCGGGGAATTGAGTTTATCAAGCATAAATATTACGATATTTATCTTTCCATGGCAATTGAGCAGATTACCGGAAAACAATTTAAAATTCTTTTTACTGACTCCAGCTCGTCGGTGACTGTTCCAGAAAAAAAGAGCGTAATTGTTCCTCCTGAATATATTGGCAACCTGAACCCACGTTATACATTTGACACATTTGTCGTGGGTCCAACAAATAAGATGGCACATGCAGTATCCGTCGCTGTCGCCGAATCTCCCGGAGGAGCTTACAATCCGCTGTTTCTTTATGGTGGTGCAGGTCTGGGAAAAACCCATCTTATGCATTCTATTGCTCACCATATCATAAAGAACAGACCCGATCTGAAAGTTTTGTATGTTACCTCTGAAAAATTTACAAATGAGCTGATTGATTCATTAAAACATGACAAAAATAAAGAATTTCGGGACAAGTATCGTAACATTGATGTTCTCCTGATCGATGATATCCAGTTTATAATAGGAAAAGAAAGCACACAGGAAGAATTTTTCCACACATTTAACGAGCTGCATGAAGCGAAAAAACAGATTGTAATCTCCTCAGATAAACATCCTCGGGAAATCTCAACACTGGAAGAAAGACTCCGGTCCCGTTTTGAATGGGGAATTACCGCTGATATCCAGCCACCGGATTATGAGACTAAAATGGCAATTCTCAAAAAAAGAGCCGAATTGGAACATTTGGATATTAGTACAGAAGTCATGGAATATGTCGCCGCAAACATCAATTCCAATATCCGGGAACTGGAAGGTGCCCTCAATAAGATCTGTGTTTTTGCCAACCTGGAAAAAAAACCCGTTACACTGGAACTGGCGGAAAATGCTTTAAAAGACACGATTGAATGCAAAAAAGAAATTACACCACAACTTATTATGGAAGTTGTCGCTGAACATTACAATATTACCGTCAGCGATATCTTATCTAAAAAGAAAAATAAGGAGATCGCAAATCCAAGACAAATTTGTATGTATCTCGCGAGAAAATATACCGATTATTCTTTACAAAGTATTGGAAAAGCCATGGGAAACCGCGATCACAGTACAATACTTCATGGGCATGACAAAATAAACAAGATGGCCCAGACCGATGAGTCTTTAAAGACGAATCTTAATATTCTGGTTAAAAAACTTAACCCTCAAAATTAAACATCATTTTGAGAATAAAGATAAAGGTGTTTCCACATTCATACTGAAACCCTTTATTTTTTTCCACATTCTATTAAGAATTGCCTGTGAATTTCCTGTGGACAGTTGTGGATAAAACTTTTTGTAGTTTCAGGCTGTGGATAACTTTATTTTCATCCACATATCTGTACGCAGAGTTATCCTTTCCCGATTTTCTTGTATTATCGGCCCATATGACAGTTGTCCACATATTAAACATCCACTACTACTACTACTGCGGATAACTATTTTTATTT
>JALFIK010000042.1 GCA_022776205.1 Eubacterium sp. | reverse complement strand
TTATAATATGTATGATTTTTTGTATCCAGCACAAGCAGTTCTAATACATCACTCTGACCGGTTCCATCCTGTTGCGTTTTTCTCTGCTTTACTCCCCGGGCATCTTCCCCGATAAAAAGATAAGTCTCCACATCCCAGTTCGGCTTGCATTTCACACCATTAATCGTAACTGTTCCCATATCTGCAGCGGCAGCTTTCTCTCCCGTATCCATCTTCTGATTATCCACGCGGTGTCCCAGAGCGATTCCTGCCACACAAATCAATACAAAAGCACCAAGAACCGCAAACAGCCTGCGGTAAAGCCTGTTCTTTTCTTTTCTGCTGTATTGTTTCCCTTCCATATTCTCTGTCCTCTTCTAAAAGATACTCCGGAGCAATGTCGAACCAGCTTCTGGATTCTTAATTTCACAAATAAATAATATCATCAGAATTATAAACAAAATCACACTGAGAATGACAGATACTTTCTTTGACATTTATTTTCCCTCCAAACCAAGCAGCCGAGCTGCTTTTTCATCCATTTCTTTCATATATTCTATACCCATCTTCTTTTCCAGGATTTCTCGTCCTGCAAGCAGATTTGGAACTCTGTGATGAATCCCATGGGCATCACTTCCAAGGAAAATCATTCCCTTCTCCTTAATTATTTTAAATATTTGTCTTCGTTTTGTCCAGGAAGAATCCAGACTGCCTGCATTAATCTGAACATACACGGGCAGTTCAAGCAGTTTGCGAATTTGCCTCTTATTCTCCGGAACAGACAAAAAACGTTCTAGATGAGCCAGGATAATCCGTACATTACGATGCTTTATCATGTCGGCAACTTCCTTGATATCTGAATCATGCCATACATCATAAGGCATTTCAAGAAGCATAAGATTCGTCCCTTCATAGGTTAGCTCTTCCAGGTATTCCCAATGGCTGATTCCTGAGAAAAAAGCCACTTCTGCGCCCACCAGAATCCGTGGAAATTTCCCACCGTCAGAACACTCCTTTGAAACTCCCTTCATAAGCCGTTCATATGCATCCTGCCTTCGCTTAAGATAGGAAGAAATCCTGTCTCTTACCGGATAAAAATGTGATGTGGCCGCAATATAATCCACGCCCTGGGATGCCGATATGCGCAACATCTCGAGGGACTCCTCCACATTACGGCTTCCATCATCAATTCCCGGAAGCACATGAGAATGAAAATCAATGACCGGCATTTCCTGTTCTCCTTATCTTTGAAAATTAAATACTGATAGAAAATATTATACTTTTAAAGAAAATCATTAATATCCCTATTATCTATCATTTTAAACCACCTTGTTTTGAATTACCATTGACTAATTTTCTAAAGTTTTTACTTAAACATAAAAGGAATATGGACATATCATATAAAAATTATAAAACTGAGTGCAAAAACATGCTCCAAAGTGGGGTCGTAATTAACGAAACTGCCGTGGAAAAGACGACAAGTTTCACAGCAAACTCTCCGTCACACTCATATTTCGAGGCCAGAATCGATGTCGTCGCCCCTGCCGGCATGGCTGCAAGAATCACACTGACTCCCGTAACCAGCCTGTCCACACGAAGAAGATAGCAGGGCAGCCAGACCAGAAACGGAATTACCAGAAGGCGAATCACCGAATAGAAAAGAACATCCTTATCTACCAGGGACCGCAAATCCGCATCCGCAAGGATCATCCCGATTACAAGCATGGACATAGCCGTATTACAGTTACTGACAGAAACGATTGTCCGGTCAAGAAATTCCGGTGGCCTTATACCAGTAAGCATAAGGATAATTCCAATTTCGCATGCAATAATACAGGGATGCGTAAAAATCTTTTTCAACATCTCTTTCTTACTCGGAGCCTCCGTAAATACAGATACTCCCTCGGACCACATCATGATCCGCTGGGGGATCAGATAGATGGAAGCCAGAGTAAGGCCCATATTCCCATAGATCCCCTGGGCAATGGGATTACCCAGAAAGCCGGCATTCGAACAAATCGTGGCATAACGCAGACATTTTCTCCTTCCGGGAGAACATTTCCGGTAGAGAACACCTCCCAGAATGACACAGAAAATCTGTAACACCAGAGAAATAATTAAAATCACTGCAAAATTCTTTAATATTTTTACAGAAAAATCAATCATAAATGATACGACAATATTACATGGCAAAATCAGATCAATGACCATATCCGTGATGTTTTTTTGTCCTGTTTTCCCGACAATTTTTGTTTTTTTAAGAATCAGCCCGATGAGAATCAACAAGAACATCATCAGCTGCAAGTTAAGCAGTTCCTTCAATTTTCTTTCCTCCCCGATAATGAAACACCGGAATCAGGCCTACAAAAAACGGTGCAAAAGTAGATGCAAACCGATAAATTACGACACAACATGCCGCCAGGGAAGCAGGACCGAACTTCGAAAACATCATACTGAAAAGTACTTCCACTGATCCAAATCCGGAAGGTGCCGGAATCACTCCGGCTAACAGACAGGTAAGTGCCATGGCAGAAAATACCGGCCAGAACAAAATTCCCTTCGGGCAGGCAACCAGACACGGAATCACATACCAGACTGCCTGAGTAAGTATACTGATCACCAGAAGCTGTATAAATAATTTTTTATCCTTCACTGCAACCTTTGCTTCCTTCTGAAGGAGCGATACCTGCTTTCGTGCTTTTTCCACAAGTCCCCGAAGTTTTTCATGCCCGGATACCAGGTGTAATACCTTGTCAAAAAGAAAAGTGGTAATCCCACTGCAAAGTGCGGCCATAAAAAGGATCACATCAATGACAATACATCCCACGATAGCCAGTATCACAAATTTCTGCCGGGATGCAAATGCGTTCTTTACCGGCAAACAGGTAAAAAAACAAAACAGCCCTGTAAAAAGAGTCGCCAGGCGGATAAAAATAAACTGTAACAGTGTAATTCCCATGCCATTTCCTACAGGGACTTTTTCCTTATTTAAATAAAAAATCTTGGAAACGGCCATGCCGCTTCCAAGGGTACTTACCCGAAAAAATGCACCGCAAAATGCAATAGAAATACTTTTTCCAAGAGTCAGACTCTCCGAGTAACGTTTTCCGAGAATATAGAGATAAACACCGTCAAGAACACGATAAAGACAACCAAGGAAACAGGTGCCCAAAAAAGCCCAAAGTGCCATGTTTCCGATCTGAGATAAAACTTCCTTAAAAAAATCCTGATTATAAAATATTCCAAAACCCAGAAGGATAAGAAGTACAGCATAAGTAATAATTGTTTTCTTTTTTGTTTTTATGTTAACCCGCTTCCTTTCTTTTTCATTTTCCAAACTGATCAGGTTTCTTCTTTCTTCTCTCCATCACTCCGCCCAATTTTCTTCAGAAAATACTGCTCAACAACAATTAATATTGAAATGGCAACAATGGAGAGAAGATTTTCCAGGGCAGAAGTATCTTCAATAATCATATGCCGTGCGATGACAAACATTAATACCTCAAGCATCGTTTCTTTTTGTGGTTTACATAAAAGTTTGAAAAACTCGATGCCAATCACAATATCAAATACCGCGGCCATAAATGTCAAAAAAGCATGATTCTGAAACCGGTTGTCCAGAAACACACGAAAAGGTTCCCAAAGGGAAAAAACGGCTACGGCAATGGCAATTAGAACGATCAGGGCCATAATATGTTCCAGAATCTCACTGAGATTTTCCAATTTTTTCGTCAGTTTTGTAATCGTCTCTTTCATCTTATTTCTTATACCCCTGCGGGTTATTCTTCTGCCAGTTCCATGTATCCCGGCACATATCCGCTAAAGTCCGTTTCGTCTTCCAGCCAAGGATCCGTTCCGCTTTCTGTGCATTTGCCCAGAATTCCGGCAAATCTCCCGCTCTTCTTTCTCCAATTTCATATTTGATCGGTACCTGATTCGCCTCCTCAAAAGCATGAATAATTTCCAGAACACTGTATGGTGTCCCGGTTCCCAGGTTAAATACCTCCACCCCTTTATGGGTATTCGCATATTCTACCGCTTTAAGATGTCCGTTCGCCAGATCCATCACATGAATGTAATCCCGGCGGCAGGTTCCGTCCGGCGTAGGATAATCACCGCCGTAAACCGTAAGGTGATCTCTCCGTCCCACGGCAACCTGGGCAATGTATGGCATCAGATTATTGGGAATTCCCTGAGGGTCCTCGCCCATCCTTCCCGATTCGTGGGCTCCGATGGGATTAAAATAACGAAGAAGCACAACGGAAAGTTCCGAATCCGCCTTCGACGCATCTTCAAGAATCTCCTCCATCATAACCTTCGTCCAGCCGTAAGGATTCGAACAGCTTCCCCTCTTCATCGTCTCCACATAAGGAATCGGATTTTCCTCTCCGTAAACCGTAGCGGAAGACGAAAATACAAAATTCTTCACTCCACTCTCCCTCATGCACTCAAGAAGAGTCAGGGTCGTGTCAATATTATTCCGGTAATATTCAATCGGTTTGTCCACCGACTCCCCGACGGCCTTCAAACCGGCAAAATGGATGACACAGTCAATCTCATTCTCCTCAAAAATTTTCATCATCGTTCTTTTGTCTTTCACATCCGCCCCATAGGATGCCACATGTTTTCCCGCAACTTCTTCTACGCGGCGAACGGCCTCCGGGCAACTGTTACAGTAATTATCGACAATAATAACCTCATGCCCCGCCGTCAACAGCTCAACGGCAGTGTGGGAACCGATATATCCGGCTCCGCCTGCTAATAAAATATTCATAAATAACTCCTCTTAATCTCCATGTGTCTTTTTGTTTCATACTATCAGAATTTTTTCTTTCTGACTAAGAAGAATTTTACCCTTATTATCCCAAAAAATCAATATAATATTCTGCCCCTTCGTTTACAATCTTATACAAAAAAGATATAATCCATATAGTTTCTTTTTTAATTCGAACAGACAAGGAGGGTCCCATGAAAAAAGAAGGCTACTATTCTTCCGGTGAATTTGCAAAAATGGCCCATATATCAAAAAAAACGCTGCGCTATTATGATGAGCACAATATACTAAAACCCTCTTTCCTAACCCCCTATGGTGCCCGTTTTTATTCCGATGAGGATTTCGCCCGCCTCCAGCAAATTCTCCTGCTCAAATTTCTTGGATTTTCTCTGGAGGATATCCGGGAAATGACGATCAATGATTCAGACTATCATTTTATGGCAGAGGCACTCCGTCTTCAAAAAAAACTTGTGCAGGATAAAATTGAACAGCTCACCCTCGTTGAACAGGCCATCGATGAGACATCCCGGGCGATTGAAAAAGAGCATTCTGTAAACTGGAGCCAGATGTTAAACCTGATTCATCTTACCGGAATGGAAAAAAGTATGAAAAACCAGTACCAGAATGCTTCGAATCTCTCTGCCCGCATCCGTCTTCACGACCGTTTCAGCCAAAACAGGGAAGGCTGGTTTCCGTGGATTTTCCGGCAGTGTGATTTGGCCCACCATAAAAATGTACTGGAAATTGGCTGCGGTGACGGCTCTCTCTGGCTTTTAAATAAAGAAAAAATTCCCGACGGACTTTGTGTTACCCTCTCGGATATTTCGAGAGGTATGCTTCGGGATACCCGCCGGGAGATAAAACAGATTCAAACCAGCTCTGTCTTTGATTTCCGGGCCTTTGACTGTGCCGACATCCCCTTCGAAGATAGTTCTTTTGATTTAATTCTTGCCAATCATGTTCTCTTTTACTGCGTAGATCTTCCCGTTGTCTTACAGGAGATTTCCCGCGTCTTAGCACCCGGCGGCACCTTTTTATGCAGTACATATGGTTCTGAGCATATGAAGGAAATCAGCGAGCTGGTTGCGGATTTTGATGACCGTATCGTCCTCTCCGCCGACCGGCTTTTCGAACGTTTCGGAAAGGAAAACGGAGCAGGACTCCTTGCACCGTATTTTGATGATGTCTCCTGGAAACAATATAAAGATTCCCTTTATGTCACCGAACCGGAAGCTCTGATTTCCTATATTCTCTCCTGCCACGGCAATCAGAATCAGTATATTATTGACCGCTATAATGAATTTAGAAATTATGTAAGAAAAAAAGTAGACCATGGCTTTTATATTACAAAAGACGCCGGCATTTTTCTCTGTGTCGGAAAAAAATAAGATTTTTCAAAAAACTCTTGAAGATGCCCTTAGGGCATCTTTTATAATCAATCCATGAACACACTGATTCGTATTTTTCAAAGGAGAATGAATATATGAAAGGAATTATATTAGCGGGAGGATCCGGCACACGCCTGTATCCACTCACCATGGTAACTTCAAAACAATTACTTCCGATTTATGACAAGCCGATGATTTACTATCCCATGTCTGTTCTCATGAATGCAGGCATTCGTGACATTCTCATCATCTCCACCCCGCAGGATACTCCCCGGTTTAAAGAATTATTAAAGGACGGAAGCCAGTTCGGTGTTCATCTTTCTTATGCCGTACAGCCGAGCCCTGACGGACTGGCCCAGGCTTTCATTATCGGAGCTGATTTCATTGGCGATGATTCCGTTGCCATGATTCTCGGCGATAATATTTTCGCGGGACACGGACTGAAAAAACGGCTCCGCGCTGCCGTAGAAAATGCGGAAAGCGGAAATGGTGCCACCGTATTTGGCTATTATGTGGATGATCCGGAACGCTTCGGCATTGTAGAATTCGATCATAACGGAAAAGCGGTTTCCATTGAGGAAAAACCGGAGCATCCAAAGAGCAACTACTGTGTGACCGGCCTTTATTTCTATGACAATCATGTGGTCGATTACGCGAAAAACTTAACGCCAAGTGCCCGGGGTGAACTGGAAATTACAGATTTAAACCGGATTTATTTAGAAAAAGAATCCTTAAACGTGGAACTTCTGGGACAGGGCTTTACCTGGCTTGATACCGGAACCCACGAAAGCCTGGTGGACGCGACGAATTTCGTAAAAACAATGGAACAGCACCAGCACCGGAAAATTGCCTGCCTGGAAGAGATTGCCTATCTCAATCACTGGATATCAAAAGAAGATGTCTTAAAGGTATACGAAGTCCTGAAAAAAAATGAATACGGCCAGTATTTAAAAGATGTTCTGGACGGAAAATACCAGGAAAATCTGTATTAAAAGAAAAAAGGAGATTCATCATGACTATTATAGTTACCGGCGGTGCCGGTTTTATTGGAAGCAACTTTATTTTTCATATGTTAAAAAAATATCCGGATTACCGAATCATCTGTCTTGACTGTCTTACCTATGCGGGAAATCTTTCCACATTAGAGCCGGTCATGGACAATCCAAATTTCCGTTTTGTTAAGGAAAGCATTACGGACCGGAAGGCAGTTTACCGCTTATTTGAAGAAGAGCATCCGGATATGGTCGTAAACTTTGCAGCAGAAAGCCATGTGGACCGTTCCATTGAAAACCCGGAGATTTTTCTGGATACAAACAATAAAGGAACTGCCGTCCTCATGGATGCCTGCCGAAAATACGGCATTAAGAGATATCATCAGGTAAGTACTGATGAAGTATACGGTGATCTTCCCCTTGACCGTCCGGATCTTTTCTTTACGGAAGAGACTCCGATTCACACGAGCAGCCCTTACAGTGCTTCAAAAGCTTCTGCCGATCTTCTGGTACTTGCCTATCACCGCACCTACGGTCTGCCTGTAACCATCAGCCGATGTTCCAATAATTACGGTCCTTATCATTTTCCGGAAAAGCTGATTCCGCTGATGATCGCCAATGCCTTAAACGACAAACCTTTGCCGGTATATGGCAAAGGGGAAAATATTCGTGACTGGCTTTATGTGGAAGATCACTGCCGTGCCATTGATCTGATTATCCATAAAGGAAAAGTCGGAGAAATCTACAACGTAGGCGGTCACAACGAAATGCGTAACATTGATATCGTAAAAATCATCTGCAAAGAACTAAATAAGCCGGAAAGTCTCATCACCTTTGTGACTGACCGAAAAGGCCATGATATGCGCTATGCCATCGATCCGACAAAGATCCACAACGAACTGGGATGGCTTCCGGAAACGAAGTTTGAAGATGGTATCAAAAAAACAATTCAGTGGTATCTTGACCACAAGGAATGGTGGGAAACCATCATTTCCGGAGAATATCAGGACTACTACGAAAAAATGTACAAAAATCGATAGGAAAGGACAAAACCGATGAAATTTTTTGTAACCGGTGTAAACGGACAGCTTGGCCATGATGTGATGAACGAACTTGCCTCCCGTGGTTATGAAGGAACCGGATCAGATCTTTCCCCACAGTACGCAGGGATTGCCGATGATTCTCCCGTGACAAAAATGCCCTATCTTTCTGTGGATATCACAAAGAAAGAGGCAGTCGACACTGCAATCCGACAGACTGCTCCCGACGTGGTCATTCACTGCGCCGCCTGGACTGCTGTTGATGCGGCAGAAGAGGAAGATAATCAGGATACGGTCTTTCAGATTAATGTGGAGGGTACCCGCCACATTGCCAAAATCTGCAGGGAACTGGACTGTAAAATGATTTATTTAAGTACAGACTACGTTTTTGACGGACAGGGAACTACACCCTGGGAACCGGACTGTAAAGACTACGCACCGTTAAATGTTTATGGAAAAACAAAGCTTCTGGGGGAAGAAGCTGTATCCGGCATTCTTTCCAGATATTTTATCGTTCGCATTGCCTGGGTATTTGGCCGTAATGGAAAAAATTTTATAAAAACCATGTTAAATGTAGGAAAAAATCACGACCGCATTACTGTGGTAAATGACCAGATCGGCACGCCGACCTACACATGGGATCTTGCCCGCCTGTTAATCGATATGGCAGAAACAGAAAAATACGGATACTATCACGCAACCAACGAAGGGGGCTACATCAGCTGGTACGATTTCACAAAAGAAATTTTTCGCCAGGCCGTCCTCATGGGCCATACAGAATACGACGAGTCACATGTTCGTGTTCTTCCCGTAACAACAGAAGAATACGGTGCATCCAAAGCGGCAAGGCCGTTTAACAGCCGCCTTGATAAGAGCAAACTGTCTAGGCAGGGATTTACCCCGCTTCCATCCTGGCAGGATGCTCTGTCCCGCTATTTAAAAGAAATATTATAATAAGAGGAGATTTTATATATGGGACAGATTAAAGTAGAGAAAAATGCCGGAGGAATTGAAGGGTTATGCATCATCACTCCGGCAGTTCACGGAGATTCCCGCGGATATTTTATGGAAACATATAATAAAAAAGATATGGAAGAAGCCGGACTTACCATGGAATTCGTACAGGATAACCAGTCCGCCTCCACAAAAGGAGTCCTTCGGGGACTCCATTTTCAGAAACAGTATCCTCAGGGAAAACTGGTCCGGGTTATCCGCGGTACCGTCTTTGATGTGGCCGTCGATCTTCGCAGTAATTCCAAAACTTACGGAAAATGGTTTGGTGTAGAATTATCAGAAGAAAATAAAAAACAATTCTATATTCCGGAAGGTTTTGCCCACGGTTTCCTGGTCTTATCTGATTATGCGGAATTCTGCTACAAATGTACCGATTTCTATCATCCGGGAGATGAAGGCGGGCTCGCCTGGAACGATCCGGAGATTGGCATTGACTGGCCGCAGCTTACCGGAGATTATCCGGGCAATGCCAGCAGTTCCGGCTACACCCTGACCGACGGAACTCCCCTTCTCCTTAGTGACAAGGATGAGAAATGGCTGGGAATCCGGGATACCTTTCATTTTTAAAGCTTAACCCCGCATGACAAGAAATGTATCATAAGCATTCACTTTCCCGTAACCCCATTCCCGGTTCGGGTATTCATAGGGACCTGTCTTTTCCGCTCCCTGGATTAGATAGGTCCTTAAATTCTGCCCGTTCATAAATGTATCATATCCATCCACAAAGGCCCACTCCTGCAAAAGTGCTCCGATCCCGACTCCAAACGCTGCCGCCACACTGCTTCCGCTCATTACCTGTTCTCTTCGATTCCTTCCCGGCACCGAAACGGCCACACCCGGTGCAGACAAATCCGGAACGATTCTTCCATCCCTCGTAAAACCTTTACTTGCCCTCACATAAAGACTTCCCGTCTTTACATCATAGGGAGCATAAGCAATGGCAAACTGCGCATTTCCCGGAGAGGTGACTGTTTTTTCTGACTCCGGATTTAAAAACACTGTCTCTTCCTTTAAAAAATTACTGATAGGCATCCAGATATCATATGGCTTTTCCCCATTTCCCGTTCCGTATACAAAAAGTTTCCAGATTCCCGGCACAAGATTATGAAAATTCATGCGGATTACCTGGGACCCTCCAATCGCCGCTCCGGGAAAAGAGCGGATTTCCAGCACCGTATTCTCCGGAAAAAAGGAAATGGTTCTCGTTTCATTCAATTTTAACTGAATCCGGTCAATATTTTCTCCTCCGGGAGAAATCAGACCCACAGAAAAGACATTCGGCTCATCTCCCCAGAGTTCCATGACAAAACCATTTTCTCCCTCCGCCACATTAAAATCCACCGTTTCATACTCCTCACCCCGTGGAATCACTCCGTGATAGTGGTGCCCGCTGATTCCTTCATTCCCGGCAGCAACATGGAAAGAAATTCTTGGAAGAAGAGAAAGATAAGACAGATATCGCTCCAGACCGTTTGCCCCATTATGTCCGCCAAGATTTGTTCCGATTCCAAGGCAGATGGAAACCGGACGTTCCAGTCTGTTTGCCACATTAATAATATAGCGGACCGCCAGCATCACGTCGTCTTCCTGACAAGCCCATATATCTTTCTCAATGGAATAAAATTCTCTCAAATACTGCTTTGCCTGCTTCAATTTTACAATCACAAGTTCCGCATCCGGTGCCACACCGGAAAACGCCTCCGTCTCTCTTCCCGCAGCAATCTTACAGAGAAATGTTCCATGGCCGTTTTCATCGTTTGGAAGAGTTTCCGGTGCATTCCTAAGAGCCTCATTAATTGCCCCGTTCGTCCACTCTGTTCCATATAAAAATCCCTCCGGCCGGTTCCCTCTCTGGTCACCCTGATCCCATAAAGCGGCAACCTTTGATGTTCCGTCTTCATATAAAAACAGAGGATCCTCCAGGGAAATCCCCGTGTCAATGACCCCAATCAGCGTACCACCTCCCCGGTAACCAAGCTGGGGAGATCTCCTGACCCGCAGTACTCCCGTTTCTTCCAGTTCTTCGGAGGCCATTAGTCCATAACATTTCGGAATAATATTGTATCGAAAATTTCTTCCCCTTCCCGTAAGAGATTCGTCAGATCTCATATAAACAATTGACTGATTAAAACCGATGGGAAAAACACAGTAATTCGAAAGATCCTTCTCAAAAAAAGGTTCCTCTGTCATATAATCAATCAGATATTCTTTATATTCCTCACTGGCAGGTACTCCGATACAATCTTCTTCCCGTAGCATCGCTCTTAATTTCCCTTCCATTTTTCTCCATATAAAACTTTTTATCTTATAATATACCGGAGGGAAAAAAATGTTCAAATAATTGCATGACCCAATAAAAAATTTTTTCTTGATTTTTTCTTTCAAAGTGCTAACATATGTATTAATAAGAAGAGTTACTAATAAGATAATATTAATTTTAGCGTTGAAAGTTTTGGAGGCATTCCCGTTGATTACAAAAACAATTAAGATCAATTCGATGAATAAAGTTAAAACTTTTGTAGACATAATTAATAAATTCAGCGGCCGTTTCGATCTGGTATCCGGCTGCAGTATGGTTAATGCCAAGTCTGTTATGGGCATTTTCAGTCTGGATATTTCCCGTCCCCTTTATCTTTACATATATAATGAAGAGAATGCAGAACCGGTATCGGAAGCAATTTCTGAATTCGAAGTACTCCCTTTACAGGAACAGACCTTCGCATGACAAAACCTTCTAATGGAAAATGACAGCGTCTCATTATAGAACAAAGAGTTCCGCTTGCGGAACTCTCGCGCCGAGCGCGGTCGCATCAGCGACACCTTCTTCTCGCGCGAGTGTGCATCCCCCAGAGGGTTTTTATTTGATGGGGACGTCGCAGTAACGGCTATTTAGCCGTAACTGCAGACGTCCTCTTTTTGCGCATTTTCAGCAGAATCTACTTACTTTGGCTGCAGTTACACCACTTGCACTGCTGAAAAAGCGCACTTATCTAAGCCTTCTGTCTTTGACAAAAGGCAGGTCTGATGTGTATTTTGAAATTTTAAAAATTATGCCGTCTTTTTCAGTTCGAACAGGTGCTGCCCTGTTTTGTCATTTTGGATCTTATTATGAAGCTTGTTTATCTCGTCGGAGAAAACTCCGACTTCGATAAAAGCCTCCGGCGAATGGCGGGGATTCATGGATTTGCAATGGAATTGGATTCCGAATATTTATGAAAAAAGCGTGGATGCCTATGGTATGAAGAGAAGATGCTTTGCAGGTTTTGCGTAACGAAACTTGAGAACGAATCCGCCACCGAGCACGTTGTCTGAGCGTTAGCGAGTTTAGCGCGAATGGCGTTTCCATAAACGTTCGAAAGTTGAGTAGCAAAACGCAAGTCGTCTGCGAT
>JALFIK010000038.1 GCA_022776205.1 Eubacterium sp. | reverse complement strand
TAATAAAATATGGTCTATTTGGTTTCTATGGGTTTAAAATGGATTCTTTTAAATTATTGTTTTTTCTAATGAACCGATGTGAGCTATGCAGAGTTTATGCAACCAATTATGTTTATTTTGGTGTTATTTATGTAGTTTTATTAAAAAAAGTTTGTTAATGATGTATAATATATTTAATTTTTTATACCTGTTGGAACGAAATCATATGAAAAAATCTGTTGAAATCTTTGAGAGAAAGGAAGGAAAAAGCGTACATGAAAAAATTTTTGAAACACGGAAAACAAATGATTGCTTTTTTATTGGCAGTGATCTTGACGGCAAACCTTTTGCCAACAGAGGATTTGAGTGGTCTGCTTCCAGATACGATTCCGGGCAATGTCAAAGCAGCGACAACACTTAGCAATCCAAGAATTGTAGAAGACAGTTCTATGGAAGCAGGTCAAAAAGTCACTTGGGATTGTATCTGGTTTGGAATCTATCCTCAAACAGAGATTGTAGATCAGGCAAGTACATGTGGAACACATGGAAAAGATTGGGGGGAAGAGTCTGATTATGAAGTTAATGCGAACCTGTATAATATATTGAAAGGTATTTCTGGTTGGGACAGCAACGGAGATGTGATAGTAGACGGGAAAAAATATCGAAGGATAAAACACTCCGATGTTACCTTTGATTCTACTCATGAAGATGATGATTTTTTAAAATATCATTATGAATGGAAAGATTCTATAACTTATCATTATTTTCGCTATGAACCAATTAAATGGAGAATTATAAATGTATCTGGTAATAAATCCCTGTTATTATCGGATAAGGCCTTGGATGACCAGAGATATAATACGGAATTGACAGATGTAACATGGGAGACTAGTACAATTCGTAGTTGGATGAATGGATATGGATCTTCAGAAAATGCACAAGGGATAAACTATAATAATTTCATTAATAATGCTTTTACTTCTGAAGAACAAAACGCGATATTTGCCACAAATGTGGTAAATGAAGATAATATTAATTATGGAACGAAAGGTGGAAATATTACTAATGATAAGATTTTTCTTCTATCGGAGTCAGAAGTATACAATACGCAAAAAGCAAAGTCTTATGGATTTGTGATAAATAGAGGTATATGCGATGAAGCTCGAAGAAGTAGAAGTAGTACCTTTGTTAAAGCACTGGGAGCAGGTACTATAAATGGCACTACCGCTTGGTGGCTTCGTTCACCAGGCATGGGTGCTGATGATATTACTGGAGTTTATGCTGATGGAGATGTGCGCTTTGAAGGTTGGGGAGCCGACGAAGCTGAAATTAGTATACGCCCGGCTTTAAATCTGAATCTTTCAGCTTCTGATCTCTGGTCGTATGCCGGGACAGTTTGTTCTGATGGAAGCAGCAATGAGCAAGCTGCACAAGGAAGTGAAGAAAATCCTGGAAATAATTCCAATCAAACAAATAAAAATTCGAATGGATTACTTGGAAATAATGTGGAACCTGAACCTTCTGATGTAAAAGTGTCAAAGATAAGCATAGAAGGTATATCTCATACTGTATCCGAAGGAAAAAAGATTGTATTAAAGGCAACAGTATTACCTGAAAATTCCTCTATTAAAACATTGATTTGGACTTCCAGTAATCCAAAAGTAGCTACGGTAACCCAGACAGGCGTTGTCACGGTTAAGAGGAAGACCGGCGGTAAATCCGTTACAATTACAGCAACAACAGCAGATGGCAGTGGAATTTCTGCTTCATGGAAGATCAAATCTATGAAAGGAATCGTAAAGAAAATCACTGTCAGTGGAGCGAAAACCGTCAAAGCAGGAAAGATTCTTAAACTGAAGGCTAAAGTGACTGCTACCAAGGGAGCAAACAAGAAGCTGAAATGGACTTCCAGTAACACGAAATATGCCACAGTCACTTCCACGGGTAAAGTAAAAACGTTTAAAGCCGGAAAAGGCAAGAAGGTCAAGATTACGGCAATGTCAACGGATGGAAGCAATAAGAAAAAGACCGTGACGATCAAAATTAAATAAGAATAAATGTAGTGCATAGCATTCTGTATCGTGTGAAAGCGATACAGGATGCTATTTTTTACATTTGTTCCGTTTTCTCCCCATTCTCATTGATACACTATCCTTTTGATACCCAACAATATTTATGTGAAAAAGAAAAAAGGAGGAAGTGCGACATGGACAAGGAAAAGAGAAATTTATTGTCAAAGCTGGCGGAAACCGTAGGGGTGTGTATTGTACAGGCCCTTGCGGATCTTCTGCTGAAGAAGGACAAAGGGGAGGAGGACAGCCATGAGAAAACACAGTAACAAAGTATCTGTCATTCATACAGAGATCGTGAAGGATAAAGAAGTCCTGTATGAAAAACGAAAGTTCCATAATTCGGATGATGCTGCTGAGTTTGCAGCGTCCTTTTTTGAAGGGGCGGACAGGGAAAAGATATATGTCTGCTGCGTGGACAACCATAACAAACCAATTTCCATGGAACTGGCATCGGTGGGAACGGCAAATGAGGCGGTGACAGGAGTGAGGGAAGTGTTTAAATCGGCTATCCTCTCAAATGCCATGGGTATTTTTATGTTCCATAATCATTTGTCTGGAGAGACACAGCCGAGCGTGGAGGACTGCCGGATCACCGACAGGATGAAAGAGGCGGGATTTTTGCTTGGGATCCCGCTCATAGACCATATCGTGATCGGGGAAGCAGGGAAGTATTACAGTTTCCGGGAAAATGACTGGTAAAAGATAGGGAGGATTTGGAGATGAAGAAACTGATCTATACGAAAGATATGCCAGAGGAAGAGTGGCTTAATTACCGGAGGCTTGGGATCGGAGGGAGCGATGCTTCTACGATCCTGGGCCTCAATCCTTTTAACAGCATCCTTCGGTTGTGGGAGGATAAGACCGGACGTATCCCGGTGGAAGCAAAGGAAAATGAATATACCCATTTTGGGCATGTGATGGAACCAGTCATAAGAAAAGAGTTTGAGCGGCGTACAGGACATAAAGTACGCCGCTCAAATTTTATCCTTCAAAGTGAGGAATACCCTTATCTGCTGGCAGATGTGGACGGGTTTACAAAGGATGAAGAGGGGACACCCTGTATCTTTGAGGCAAAGACCGCCAGTGAATACAAAAAGAAAGTCTGGGAAGAGGGGGTGCCCGAGGAGTATCAGGCACAGGTACAGCATTACATGCTGGTCACCGGTTTTACAAAAGCATATGTGGCAGCCATTG
>JALFIK010000028.1 GCA_022776205.1 Eubacterium sp. | reverse complement strand
AGAAGAAAATCCGTTCGAGCCATATCATGTCACAGAGGAGTTCCGACTTCATGCATTGAATCCGCAGGGGGAGGAGAAAGAGTTTTTGGTTAAGGGAAGACTTTTAGGCGGCTGTCTTGATAGCCTTGCCACACTTTGCGGAACCCGGTTTGATAAAGTAAGGGAATTTAATAAACGGTATGAAGAAGATGGAGTGCTCTGGTTTCTGGAAGCCTGTGATCTTAATATTATGGGAATCCGGAGAGCACTCTGGCAGCTTAAGAATGCCGGATGGTTTGATACTGCAAGGGGATTTCTTATTGGAAGACCTTATTGTTTCGGCGAAGAAGGTTTTGGCATTGATCAGTACACGGCGGTGACAGATGTTCTTTCAGAATTACAGGTTCCGATAATTATGGATCTGGATATCGGGCATCTTCCTCCGATGATGCCTCTTGTGTGTGGAAGTCTTGCAAAAGCAGAGATAAGAGAAAATTCCATCTCAATTATGATGGAGTACAAATAGAGGGGAGTAGATTATGAAGTTAATATCATGGAATGTAAACGGCCTGCGGGCCTGTATGAAAAAGGGATTTGAGGACTTTTTCAAAGAAGCGGATGCGGATATTTTCTGTGTGCAGGAAACGAAACTCCAGGAAGGACAGATAGATTTTGCTCCGGAAGGTTATGAATGTTACTGGAATTATGCAGAGAAAAAGGGATATTCCGGAACGGCGGTCTTTACAAGAAAGCATCCGCTGGCCGTACATTATGGTTTGGGAATGGAAGAGCATGATCAGGAAGGCAGGGTGATCACTCTGGAATATGAGGATTTTTTCTTTGTCACGGTTTATACGCCAAATTCTCAGACAGAACTGCGGCGTCTGGATTATCGAATGAAATGGGAAGACGATTTTCGAGAATATTTAAAGAAGCTTGACCGGGAAAAACCGGTTATCATGACGGGAGATCTTAACGTGGCCCATGAAGAGATCGACCTGAAAAATCCGAAAACAAACAGGAAAAATGCAGGATTTACCCAGGAGGAAAGAGATAAGTTTACCCAGTTGTTAGAAGCAGGATTTACTGACAGCTACCGTTATTTTTATCCGGATAAAACAGGGGCTTATACCTGGTGGTCCTATCGTTTTAAGGCAAGAGAAAAAGATGCGGGATGGAGGATTGACTATTTTGTAGTGTCTGACCGCATCAAAGAAAAAATGAAAGATTCCGTTATTTTTAAAACAGTAATGGGATCAGATCACTGCCCGGTCGGGCTTGAGATTACACTTTAAGACGGAAGAAGAAAAATAATGCCGGCAGGACCGGAAGAGTGGTCTGTGCCGGCAAACGTTTTTTTATAAAAACACATTTTTCAAAATTTATTTTGAATATTTCAGAATCAGATCCATAATAATCGGGATCGCCTGGTTTAATTTGCTTTCTTTTAAAGTCTGAATGTATTCATCCCGTTCGTCATATACATATTGAACGGCCTTTAACAAAGTATCGCTGTTTAGTTCCTCTTCCTGAAGAACATAACTATACCCTGATTTTTCAAAAGAAGCGGCATTTAAAAGCTGATCGCCACGACTCTGGGAGGCCGGGAGGGGAATCAGAATATTTGGCTTCTTTAAGGCAAGAAGTTCACAGATTGCATTTGCCCCCGCCCTCGAAACGATAAGATCGGTTGCGGCAAATAAATGGGTCAGTTCTTTTTTTGCATATTCAAATTGTTTGTATCCTGTTTTCCCTTCGAGAGAAGGCTCTGCGTGGCCTTTTCCACAAAGATGGATAACCTGAAATTGCTTCAGAAGCTCATCGAGGTTCTCGCGAATTGCATTATTAATTGCGACAGAGCCAAGACTGCCGCCCATAACAAGGAGAACCGGTTTGTCTTCATTAAAGCCACATAAACGAAGCCCTTCTTCCCTTTTTCCGGAGAAAAGTTCCTGCCGGATCGGTGAGCCGGTAAGGACCGCTTTATTTTCCGGAAGATGTTTCAGCGTTTCCGGAAAGTTACAGCAGACCTTGGTAGCAGCGGGAATTGCTATTTTATTTGCAAGACCCGGCGTCAGATCTGATTCGTGGATAATCACAGGCACATGCCGTCTTTTCGCGGCAAGGACAACCGGAACGGAAACAAAACCGCCTTTGGAAAAAACAATATCCGGTTTTAATTTGCGTATAATATGGGAAGCTTCGGCATAACCCTTTACAACCTTAAATGGATCGGAGAAGTTTTTCGGATCAAAATACCGGCGTAACTTTCCGGAAGAAATACCATAATAGGGAATGCCCATTTCTTCAATTAATTTTTTCTCAATGCCATTGTAGGAACCGATGTACTGAATGTCATAGCCCGCCTCTTTCAGACTGGGAACGAGAGCCATATTTGGTGTGACATGCCCGGCTGTTCCGCCGCCGGTTAAAACAATTCGCTTCATACTTGTTGTGCCTCCTGATAAATCAATGATTCATAATACAGATGACGGAATTTAAGCCTGCTGGTTTTTGTAGGCGATCAGTGCATTGGCAAGCTGATCCGGGCAGGATGTGCCTCTTCCGCCGCAGTCGATTCCCTTAAGAAGGCGGATTACCTCGTCGACGGGGCGCCCTTTTGCCAGAGCGGCAACACCCTGTGTGTTCCCCATACAGCCTCCGATAAAACGCACCTCTTTTACAGTATCATTCTCTATGTCAAACTGAATTTCGCGGGAACATGTTCCGCGGGTTTTATAACTGTACATAGCTCTCCTCCTGTATGATAAAATTTTTAATGACAGTATATCACTTTTTATCTTAAAAAAATAGAGAAAAAATAACCAATTCTTATGCTTTTTCCGGCACTGTTCTTAGAATTGTAAAAATTAATGACGGGTGAGAATAATTATGATATAATAAAAAAAATTGACGAAAAACGGATATCATGAATCAGTAGATGGAGGAAGTGGAATGATGGTTTGTATTGGAGTAATCGGAGCGATGGAGGAGGAAGTATCTTCTCTGATCCAGCAGATGGAGGACAAAGAGGCGAAGACGATCGCATCCATGACTTTTTATAAAGGCAGGCTGTGGAATCAGGATGCAGTTGTGGTACAGAGCGGTGTCGGCAAGGTAAATATGGCAGTATGCACGCAGGTTCTTGTGGATATCTATCATGTGGATATGCTCATTAATACGGGAGTTGCAGGGGGCCTTTACAAGGATATTAATGTGGGTGATATTGTAATCTCAACAGATGCGATTCAGCATGATTTTGACGTGACCGGCCTTGGATATAAAAAGAGTGTGATTCCGGGAATGGAGACTTCCGTATTCCAGGCAGATGTCGAACTTGTTGCCCTGGCAAAGGAAGCATGTGAGATTGTGAATCCGGAAATCCAATGTTTTACCGGCAGAGTGGTGACCGGAGATCAGTTTATCTCCGACAATAAAGTGCGTGCTGCTCTTGTAAAAGATTACGGTGGATATTGTGCGGAGATGGAAGGGGCAGCGATGGCTCAGGTTGCTGTACTGAACAAAGTGCCGTTTGTCATAATTCGTGCGATTTCCGATAAAGCGGATGACAGTGCACCGGTTGCATACGAAACTTTTGAGGAGCAGGCAATTGTTCATACCGTGAAACTTCTTGCGGCCATGTTTCTTAAAATGTCAAAATAATAATTACGAACAGAATTTTGGACGAACCCTTTCTCTTTTTTGCAAAGAAAGGGTTTTTTTTACGGACGATTCCCCCTTTTCAAAAGGCTTTTCATCCCGTATAATTGGGACACGATCCAGACAGAGAGGCACGAAATGGAACATTTCAGAAGCCGGAAAACTTCTGCGGGAAAACTTCCTGGCGGACAGATTTCCTGTAAAACAGTTTTCCTTTTGCCGGGGCCCCGGTAAAGGGAATCCTACATAATCCGGCGGGATTGGGTCTGTTCTGGAAAGGAAACGGTAAATAGATTTTGCAGGCGTGTCCTTTGACGGGAGGGAAGAAAATGTTAGAATTCATAATGGGAAATACGGCTTTTGTAAAAGCCATTATGGTCTGCTGCGTTCTTGGCATCATAAGCTGGATGGTGCTGACCTTCTCTTATCGCAGCATGATAAAAGCATCCGGCCAAATAGGAAAAACCAGAAAAAAATGGCTGGTTTCTCTGAAAAAGAAATATGAAGATTATCATGAAATGGATGTGAAAGTGAATAATGTGGAAACATTTGTGGATAAGTGTTTCCGAAAAAAAAGAATTTGTGGATTACCGTGTGCATTCTGGAAAACGTTTTATCATATGATGATTGCACTTTGTGCGGTGATCGGAGCGGCAGGAGCGCTGGCTGCTTCCCAGAGAGGAGGTGATCTTTCCAGCGTGATAATCACCTATATTACCGGAGTAATGGCGGCGGTGGGACTCTGGTTTTTTGATATCCTTTTAAGACCGGAAGAAAAAGAACATCGCATAAAAATGAATATGAATGATTACCTGGAAAATGTGCTGGAAAACAGCATGGAAGAAAAGGATGGAGAGGCAGAAGGCAGGGTTTCAAGAGAACAGAAACGGCGCCTTGTGTGCTATGCAAGAGAGAACAGCCGCAGGAAGATAAAAGAAGAACCTGTTTCCCTGGAAGAAAAACAGGTTCTCGAAGATGTGCTCCAGCAATTTTTTGCGTAAAGTATCCCCGGATGTTCATGGCGTTTTTTTAAGATCATAAAGAGAATGGAATGTGTAACCCTCTTTTTCCAGATTGGTAAGAACGGTATCGAGGGCCTGGGCATTGGATTTTGAAATGTTATGAATTAATGGGATGGCTCCGGGGTGAATATATTTCTCAAAATGATCAATGACGTATGTGCTGCCGGGCTGATTGTTTACATCATAGTCAAGATAGGCCATACTCCAGAAAACAGTGGTATATCCCATATTTTTCGTAATCTGAAGCGTACGCTCACTATATTCTCCTTTTGGCGGCCGGAAGAAATGATCCATTTCGTATCCGGTCGCTTCTTTCATGTAAGAAGCATTGTCAGATATTTCTTCCCGGACAGTGCGGGAATCTTTTTCGGGCATGCAGATATGGTGGGATGTGTGGTTTCCTACCACATGCCCTTCTTTTTTCATTCTTTTTACCAGTTCCGGCTGATCTTCAATATAATGGCGGCAGAGAAAAAAAGCCGCCGGGGCATGGTGCTTTTTCAGAACATCGAGAATGGAAGGTGTAAAACCGTTTTCATAGCCACAGTCGAAAGTAAGAAATACAGGTTTTTCTCCGTTGTTACAGTTGGGTTTGACATACCATGCATCATAGCGGGATAAAACAATCTCTTCCTGGGAACCGGGGATCGTATGATCTTCACTGCGCTTGATCCACCAGGATTTTTTTTCGTTGGGAAGCGTGTCAGGATCGATGGAGGATACTGCCTTTTCTTCCTCCCGGGAAGAAATAGTGGCAGATGGGGTTTGGGTGGTTTCTTCCGCTATAGAGTTTTCGGTGGACTTTTTTTTCTCAGAAGATTTTTTATTACAGGAAGATAAAAAAATAAGAGAACAGATGAGAAGGGACAGGAAAAAAAAGATCGGATATTTGATTTTCATCGGATACTCCAAAGGACTTCTTTCTTAAAATATATTTCCCGGAAGAAAAAACATGCCATTTAAAAAATTCCTTTTATAAATATCTCAATACCAATAAAAATGAGGAGAATCCCTCCCAGAATATTGGCTTTGTCCGACAGGCGTGTACCAAATTTCCGGCCGATCAAAAGTCCTGCGATGCAGATTATGAATGTTACAACAGCTATAATTGCAGCAGAAGTAACAGCCATGACTGCATTATACTGTGCGATGGTAAAACCGACGGATAGAGCATCAATGGAAGTGGCAATCCCCTGAAGAACCAGCGTTTTTGAACCGGTATCCGACACGGTATTTTCCGGTTCTTTACGGATGCCGTCCAGAAGCATCTCTCCACCGATAATGAGAAGAAGTAACAGAGCAATCCACGGGACAAATTTTTCAAAAATACGAAAATATCTGGAAATCGTATGAACGCAGAACCATCCGATGATTGGCATGATCGCCTGAAAACCTGCGAAGGTCCCGGCAATTTTACATCTCTTTGTCTTTCCCATTCCCGGTTCATGGAGTCCGTCTGCCAGGGAAACACAGAAAGCGTCCATGGCAAGGCCAACGCCAAGAAGCACGCTGTTAATAAAAAATAATAAATTCCAGTTCATTTCTCATTCCCCCCTTTCCTTTAATAATCTTCTTCAATTACCTGAAAATCAAGATAATCAAAAGAGATGGTTTCAATAAAATTATCCTGATAAAAACGGGTTCGGGCATGGCGGATAAATTCTTTTTTATTTTTTTCAAGCCATAAAGGTTTTTCCAGATCCAACTCATAACAGGCCCTCTCCAGACAGTCATATACTTTCGAAGTCCGGGACATGGATACATCATAATTTTCCACGACGGTATCTTTCATCAGGTGATTTTTTTCAAAAAGCCTGCACCATATTTTCATTCTCATGCGCTCCTCTATCTAAATATAGCTGGTTTCGTTTTCCCCATAGTGTATCGAATAATATTATTTTTGTCAATTTTGAAATCCTTTTAGTTGACAATTTCATAAAAACTATTATTATATTAAAATGTATTATAATACTATATAAGCGTGTCCGAATGGACATTTGGATATCTTATAAATATAAGGAGGAAATTATGAAATCGATTAAAAACCAAATGATTATTTTATGTATTGTTTTTTTGGGAATATGTTTATTTACTGGAAAAGAAAATGTATATGCTGCGAATAATCGCTATATACCTGAAAAATTTGAGGTAGAGAAAAAGGGAAATTCTTCTGTAACACTCAGATGGAAACCGGTTTCAGGTGTCAAAGGTTATGTTTTATATCAGTATAATACTAAAAGCAAGAAATATGAACGGATAAAAAAGGTAACGGATAAGAAAAAAAAGAAAATAACGCTCAGGAATCTTAAGGGGAGGAAACTTAAATTCAGAATGCGTACCTACCGAAATGTTTCCGGAAGGAAAAAATACGGGGCATATTCACCGGAAGTTTCTGTTTATATGAAGAAAAATAAAAGAAATGTTTCAGATATTATTTTAAAAAAAGCAGAATATTCTATTGAAAAGGGGAGTACAATTCGGTTAAAATATAAGTTAAAGCCACTTAAGAAGCTTGGGTCAAAAAAAATAGTATTTAGCAGTACAAGACCGGAAATTGCTTCCGTTGATTCTTTGGGAAGGGTAAAAGCGAAGGCTGCCGGTGTGACATACATTGTGTTAAGAAGTCATAATGGAAAGCAGAAAAAGATTAAAATAACAGTAACGGAGAAAGTGAAAAAAGAAAATATGAATAGTACCATTCCTGTTCTTACTTTTCATCGGATTGTATCAGATAAAGTAAAGAGGAACGATTTTCCGGAAGATCAGTGGATTGCGTCAGTATCAGATTTTGAACAGCAGATTAAATATTTGTATGATAATAAGTATCGCACGTTGTCTATGGATGAGTTTTATAACTGGTATACGGGGAAGGTCAATTATCCGGAAAAAACAGTCGTATTAACATTTGATGATGGTGATTTTGAGATATATCATCTGGTTTTACCAATTCTGAAGAAATATAATATGAAGGCGACTGCTTTTATTGTTGGTTCAGAGATACAGGAGGTTTCAGCGAAATATGAAGATACGAAGGAACGACATCATATCGGAAGGGATTTAATTGAAAAATCTCGCAAAGAGTACCCGCAGCTGGAATATGAGAGCCATTCGTATAACTTGCATCATTGGGGGGTGGCCGACTCAGAGGGCTTGGATTATTTTCGGAAAGATTTTATGTTAAACGGGAAAAACAATTTTCGGTATTTTGCATATCCTTTTGGTGTTGAGTCTGAATATTTAATTAGTGCATTTAAACAAAGCGGGTATAAACTTGCATTTGGTTTTGGAGAGAATAAAGCTGCTAAAAGAACAGATCCGTGGTATAATATTCCGCGAATCAAAATAAATGGCCAAATTTCTTTTGATGTTTTTAAAAAAATTCTTACAAAAAGATGAGGAGGAGAGAAAATATGGGAAGAGTATATAATTTCTCAGCAGGACCGGCCATGCTGCCGGAAGAAGTATTAAAAGAAGCGGCGGCGGAGATGCTCGATTACAGAGGTTGTGGAATGTCTGTCATGGAGATGAGCCACCGTTCTAAAATGTTTGATGACATTATTAAAGAAGCAGAACAGGATTTAAGGGACCTTATGAAGATCCCGGACAATTATAAAGTTCTGTTCCTGCAGGGAGGTGCTTCCCAGCAGTTTTCTGCAATTCCAATGAACCTTATGAAAAACGGAGTTGCAGATTATATTATTACCGGGCAGTGGGCAAAAAAGGCTTATCAGGAAGCATCCCGTTATGGAAAAGCTGTTAAGATTGCGTCCTCAGAGGATAAGACCTTTACCTATATTCCGGACTGCTCCGATCTTCCGATCGACGAAGATGCAGACTATGTTTATATTTGCGAGAATAATACAATTTACGGAACAAAATACAAGAAACTGCCGAATACGAAGGGCAAACCGCTGGTTGCTGACGTATCTTCCTGTTTCTTATCAGAACCTCACGACGTGGAAAAATACGGTGTGATTTATGGCGGCGTCCAGAAAAATGTGGGACCGGCCGGTGTTGTAATTGTAATTATCCGTGAGGATCTTATCCGTGACGATGTCATGGAAGGAACCCCTACTATGTTAAAATATAAGACGCAGGCAGATAAGGATTCCTTATATAACACTCCTCCCTGCTATGGTATTTATATTTGTGGCAAAGTATTTAAATGGCTGAAAAAACGTGGTGGACTGGAAGCTATGAAGGAATACAATGAAAAAAAAGCAAAAATTCTTTATGATTTCCTTGATGAGAGTAAATTATTTAAGGGAACCGTTGTGAAAGAAGACCGGTCCCTCATGAATGTTCCATTTGTCACGGGAGACAAGGATCTTGATGCGAAATTTGTTAAGGAAGCGGAAGCCGAAGGACTTGTAAATCTGAAAGGGCATAGAACCGTTGGTGGAATGCGTGCTTCTATTTATAATGCAATGCCTGTTGAGGGTGTGGAGAAGCTGGTTGCATTTATGCGTAAATTTGAAGAAGAAAATGCATAAATAAGTTTACTTATAAAGCATAAAGATAAGCGGATTTTCAGTTGATAAAACTGAAGATCCGCTTTTTTTATCTTATCAGAATTGGTTTGGCTGTCTTATTTTTTCAGAAATATTATGGAAACGGGAGAGCCAGAATTCCTTCGGCAATAAAATCTGCAATGGTATCTACAAGATACAGGCTTGTAAAGGGAAGCGTTTCTTCACAGCAGGAAGCAGCTTCGCTGATAATTCCTGTCACGGAAATATTTCCCACGGGAAAAAGAGGGCGGTGGATTCCTTTTCCGGGGAAAAGGGAAGAATTAGAAAGACTGACCAGACCGATATGGCTCGATGGCCCGACGGCTGCATCGATGACCAGGATAAAAGGGTGTGAATGATTTTTTCGGATGAGGGACAGGGTTTCATACAGGTTTCCGGCATGGACCGGTGACTGTAATGTTCCGTAAACCGGGAAAGGAAATGATGATTTTATTAATTTTGAACCGACAAGAGGACCAAGGCAGTCTCCGGTAATTTTATCTGTCCCGATACACAGAAGAAGAAGGGACTCCCCATTTTTTTTCCGGTTTAGAATTTGTTTTTCCAGCATATGCGTAAAAAAAGGTATTTCAGAGCTTTCCGGAGCAAAATACCGATTGCGCACTTTTTTTTTCGTAATAAACTCCATTTTAAAATCCTTTCTCTATCTCAGGAGATTTGTTTCATCCTATTCTTAGGGATAGACAAACATGAATGGATTTAAACATTTTTTTGCTTAAAAATGAGGAAAAAATACGAAGGAGTATGACAAAATCAGACGCAAACGATGGAAACCGGCATGGTATGATTGTTCTATCAGATTAAAAAGAAGGGGCGGATCATATATGGCAGAGGTGAAACAGAAAAGAAATTTACCAAAAAATTTCAGGCAGATTGGGGAGCCGGGAGCAAAGAAAATATATATGGAAGATTATGTGTATACCTATCTGAACAAACTGGCACAGCCGGGAAATCTATACGCAAGGGGAGCAATTTTATTTGGAAATATGTACAAAACCCCGGCGGGGAACTGCTTGTTTATCAGTGGAGCAGCTGCCTGTCAGAATTTTGAACTGGATCTGGAGGAAACGGTTTTTTCAGAAGAAAACTGGGAAGAAATATACCGGATCCGGGATTCATTTTTCAAAGGACAGGAAATTTGCGGATGGTTTTTGTCGCGCATGGGATTTTCCGTAGATCTTAATGATAAAATTATCCGGATCCACATGGACAACTTTAGTGGAGAAAATAAAGTATTGTATTTGGTAGATGCGCTTGAAAATGAAGATGCATTTTACCAGTATGAAAATTACACTCTGAAAAAACAGAGAGGTTATTACATTTATTATGAATCCAATCCCCAAATGAAAAACTATATGATTGCAGAAGGAGAAACGAATAAAATTTCGGAAGGGGACGGACGGTCTGATACTATAAAAAGAGATGCGGCAGTTGTGAAAAATTATAAAAAAGCATTAAAAAAGAAGAAAAATATTCGGCCGAGAGAAAGTTATCGTTCCCTGACCTACGCAGCGGGACTTGTTGTGGCAGCAGCAGTTGTGCTGTATGGATTTGTGGCAGTCAGGAATTTTCGGCAGGAAGAGCAGATACAGACCGTTTTCAAACAGCAGGATACTACAACAGAATATGTGAAAAAAGGGAAAAGGTCAGAAGATACAAAAACAACAGCACAGAAAGAGGCAGAAACATCGGAAGAGGAAGATTCTTCCAAATCCTCAAAAGCCACAGCATCCATTAAGTCTGTGGAAAGTTCCGAAGCGCAGGGAACATTGGATGCGGAAGAGACCTGGAGTCAGCCAGGAGGTTATTATAAAGTGGAAGAAGGAGATACGCTGGCAGGAATTTCCCGAAAATTATATCGGTCTTATGATTATATTGATGCGATTGCAGAGAAAAATAACATACAAAATATTAATCAGATCTATCCTGGGCAGATTCTGGAACTTCCGCAGATTGAAGATTAAATCATGCTATGATATAATGAATACAAAAGATAAATTTATGGAATGAAAAGAGTGAATGCATGGCAAAACAGATATATAATTATGAAATTTTTACAAGCAAAAAAGAAGAACTGGAAAAAATACGTGAAAAAAGAGCGAGAGAGAAGCGGATAAAAATTATTGTCGCTCTGGTTCTCTTTTTCGGAATGGCTTTCGTCGGTTACATTCTTTTTAACAGTCGATCTGATTATTATATTTATCAAAAAGAAGAAGAAATTGAAGATAATGCGGGAGCATCATATGAGGCTTTTGAGTCCGGGTATCTGAAATATACAAATAATGGGATCGAATATCAGGAACCCTTCGGGAGATCCAAATGGAATGTTTCCATTTCTTATGCCCATCCGTTTCTGGTGACATCCGATTCCTATGCGGTTCTGGGAGATAAGGGAGAGAATTCTCTGGTGTTATTTGACCGGAAAGGAAAAGTAAAAGAACTTGTTTTTAAATATCCACTGGTGCAGGCCACGGTATCCGCTCAGGGAATTACAGAGGTTATTCTGGAAGGTGAGGGCAGCAATTATATACAGGTATATGGGAAAAACGGTAAAATGATTGCAGATATGAAGTCTTCGGTAGATGAGACGGGATATCCGGTTACGGCAGCCATTTCTCCTGACGGGACACAGCTGGCGGTTAGTTACTATTCGATTAACGCAGCAGAAACGAGAACGTCGGTAGTGTTTTATGATCTCAGCAGACAGCTGCAGTCTGATGATGTCACTCTAAAGGGAGGATTTGATTATAAAGATACACTGATTCCTAAGATAAGTTTTATGAATGACAGTACAGTAGCGGTTTTCGGAAATACAGCGACTTATTTCTATAATATAAAAGACGAACCAAGGAAGAAAAAGGAAATTCATTTTGAACAGGAAATACAGAGCATTTTTGAAAATGATAAATATGTGGGCTACGTCATGGACAACACACAGAAGCCGGAAGATGGGAAATATGAGATAATGCTTTTTAACCGTAAGGGAAATCGTATGCTGGATTGTAAACTGGATATGAATTATGATTTTATTAAAATGTGGGGCAATCATATTATTGCAACCAGGGATAATGAGTGTACTATTATAAATAAAAGAGGAAATATTCTTTTTCAGGGGAAAATTGAAGGGGACAAGATTGAATCAGTTCTGCCGGTGAGAGGCTGGCGTACTTATCAGATTGTATTCCGGGACCGGATTGTAAAGATGAAATTGCGGTTCTGGAAAACGGGAAGCCGGACAAAAAAGGCGGAACAGACAATTTATTAATTCAAAGACAGAATGGAATGATTTGAGATTCCGTTCTGTTTTTTGCGACAGGATATTGTTTCATTCTCCGTTTCATAAAAACCTTTCGAATCTGCTTGACGTGGTTCATAAATTATGATAATATATCGAACGTTGCACAAAATAGAAAAGTTAGGACAATAAAAATAACTCTTGACAAAAATATGATGAGTGTGCTAACATATAAAAGTTGCACGACGGAAAAGTTAAGAAAGCTTTGGGAACACTTCGAGAGAAGCACACAAAAAGCCAAATAAAATAGTTCTTGACAAAGGAAAGCCGCTGTGATAGAATATAAAAGCTTTCGTTGAGAAAGCGTATGAAACTTGATAACTGAATAACAAAACAACCTTGAACGTTCAATTCAAATTTCATTCGGAACCTTTCGAGAGTGATGTCTTCGGAAAGGGTCCATGGAACG
>JALFIK010000008.1 GCA_022776205.1 Eubacterium sp. | reverse complement strand
ATGATAGACATGTTGTATCCGAAGTTTGCCGGAAGAGCTGTCAGAGTGGACAGGTTGTGCGCATACAAAACACCGCCTGCTCCAGCAATTGCCGCAGATATGGAAAATGCCATCAATTTGTATTTCGTAATATTAATTCCCACAGATTCTGCTGCGATTCGGTTATCACGGATTGCCATGATCGCACGACCGGTTCTGGAATTTACAAGGTTGAAACATACAAAGAGACTCAGCAAAATAATGACGATACCAACCACAAATGTAGACTGGTTAGGCGTACCAACAATTCCCTTCGCTCCGTCGATGATCATCTGTCCGTCCGCGTCCATATGCAAGGATGCACTATCCTTAATGGAAAAATGGAATCCATGGCTGTCTTTTCCAAGATACATAACATTGATCACATTTTTAATAATCTCACCAAACGCAAGGGTTACGATTGCCAGATAGTCTCCGCGAAGGCGAAGTACCGGAATACCGATCAGCCATCCAAAAATTGCTGCCACTACCGTTCCGATAAGAATCGCAATAATAAAACGCAACGTTGGATTCATCGCCGATGTGGCCATACATTTGGAAAAAACCGCACTGGTAAAAGCACCGACACACATAAAGCCGGCATGACCAAGACTCAGCTCACCAAGATAACCGACACAAAGGTTAAGACCGATGGCAACTATCGAATAAATACATAACGGAACGAGCAGTCCCTGCATAAGACTTGACATCATTCCTGTGGAAATCATCACTTCCACAATAATAAATACTGCAATAACCAGAGCGTAGGTAATAAACATGCTTCTGGTCTTTTTGTTCATATTTTTTAATCCTGATTTTTTCATATTTCCTGCCACCTACACTTTCTCCTGAATTGGTTTGCCAAGAATTCCCGTAGGTTTCACAAGAAGTACGACAATCAGCACAGCAAATACAATCGCGTCCGACAGCTGAGAAGAAATATATGCTCTTCCGAAAATTTCTATGATTCCAAGTAAAATTCCTCCGATCAATGCTCCCGGAATGGAACCGATTCCACCGAATACCGCTGCAGTAAACGCCTTGATACCAGGCATGGCACCGGTATAAGGAGACAGCGTCGGATAGGCGGAACACAGAAGCACACCCGCAATCGCTGCCAGTCCGGAACCGATGGCAAAGGTAAGGGAAATTGTCTTGTTCACATTCACACCCATAAGCTGGGCTGCATCTTTATCTTCGGATACAGCAAGCATAGCCTGCCCGGATTTGGATTTCTTAATAAATATCATCAGCGCAATCATGATTACGATACAACTTGCTACCGTTGCAATGGTAACACCGGAAATCGTAAGTTTTCCGCCGGCAAGCTTCATTGTAGGAATTCCTACCACAGAAGTAAACGATTTCGTATCGGCTCCAAAAAGAATCAGAGCAAAATTCTGAAGGAAATAGCTGACACCGATGGCTGTGATCAAAACAGCGAGGGGTGAGGCTTTTCTCAGTGGTTTGTAAGCAATTTTTTCTATTACAACACCAAGCACCGTACATCCGATGATCGCTGCCAGAATACTGACCATGGGATTGAGATGGAGACTGCTCATCATAACAAACACGATATAGCAGCCGATCATGATAACATCACCATGAGCAAAATTCAGCATTTTGGCAATACCGTATACCATGGTATAACCAAGGGCAATAATTGCATAAATACTTCCCAGACTGATACCATTGAATAAATAGGATAAAAAACTCATTTGTACCTCCAATACCGCATTTATGCGGTGATTCTTTCCTCAGAAACACTTTTCATAATACAGGACAAACGAACAAACATCCTGTACTATGAAAAGAAGGGTTACCCATAAGGCAACCCTTCCCTGGGCTAAATATTATCTTTTCGAAAGATTACATTCCCACGTAGGCACCATTCTGAATCTGAACAGCCTTTGGAGATTTGCTAACCTCTCCTTTTTCATTCCATGTAAGACCATCTGCCTCGCCGGTAAGACCTTTTACGTTAATTTTAGCCATTGCCGGTTTCATGGCATCACAGATATCAGATGCGCTCATATCCGTTGTCGCACCGGACTCTTCGATGGCTGCCTTAATCGCATACATTGCATCATATGCATCTGCTGCAAACTGGTTCGGAACTTCGTTGTATTTTTCTTTATAAGTCTTTACAAATTTCTGAACGTTTTCATCCTGGGAATCTGCTGCAAAAGGAGTTAAGAGCATTACACCCTCTGCCAGCTTCGTGTCAAAGTTTTCCACTGTAAGGATACCGTCCATACCATCCACACCAAAGAACGTTGGTTTATATCCCATGGTGTCTGCCTGTTTTAAGATAATGGAAGCTTCCTGATAGTAAATCGGCAGGAACAGTAAGTCACATCCTGCATCCTGTGCTTTCTGTAACTGTGTCTGGAAATCAGTCTTGGAGTCTTCCGTAAATGCATTAATTGCGGATTCTACTACGTTAAGGTTCTGTGCTTTGGCTTCTTCCACGAATTTTGCTTCGATACCGGAAGAATATACATCGGCACTGTTGTAGATAATACCGATCTTCTTTGCTAACTTGTTCTCTGCAATATATTTTGCAGATGCGGAGCCCTGGTTAGGATCAGTAAAGCAAACCTGGAACACATTACCATTTCCTCTGGAAAGTACATCCGGTGAAGATGCGGATGGAGTAATCTGTAACATATTATCCTTGGAGGTCTTGTCCGCAACGGAAAGACATGGATTTGTTGTAGTTGGTCCAAGCAGGATCTGCATTCCCCAGTCCTTTAATGTATTGTAAGCATTGACTGACTTCTCTGCATCGTTCTGGTCATCTTCAAAACGATACTCAATCTTCTTTCCGTTAATTCCTCCGGCCTCATTGATCTCATCAATTGCGATCTGGGCACCGTTCTTAACAGCAGATCCATAAATGGCTGCAGCACCTGTTGTCGGTCCGATTCCACCGATATAGAATGCATCGGCATCTTTCTTTTCTGAACCGGATGAGCCACCACAGCCGACCAGACAGGTTACAGACATTGCCGCAACCAGTAAAACACTTAAAAACTTTTTCATAATGTTTCCTCCTTCATCGTGTTCATTTTGAACCCTTCTTGCTGAAAGGTTTTTATCTGTTTCTTAATATTACTACAACAAAATCATAAAAGCAAGAATTTTCGAGGACACGGGATATTTTTTTGCATGATTTACTGTTCTTCACTTCATTTTTCAAGAAAATACTCCCAAATTAATAAGATAATATTTCCGTGCCATCTTCTGTCACGAGAATCGTATACTCCCACTGGGCAGAAGGTTTTCCATCCTCCGTACGAATCGTCCACCCATCTTCTTCATTTTCATAGACATCCGGAGCCCCCATATTTACCATCGGTTCAATCGTAAAGGTCATGCCCGGTACAAACAAAATTCCTTCATCCGGCTGTCCGATGTGATTTACCCACGGATCTTCATGGAAATGAACGCCACAGCCATGGCCACCGATTTCACGAACCACTGAGTATCCATTCTCCACAGCATGACTGTTACAGGCATATCCCATATCTCCCATGGTTCCCCAGGGTTTCGTTGCCGCAAGACCAAGATCGAGACATTCTTTCGTCACCCGCACAAGTTTTCTTTTTTCCTCAGAAACGTCTCCGATACAAAACATCCGTGAGGCATCTCCGTAGTATCCGTTATAGATTGTGGTACAGTCTACATTAACAATATCCCCACTCTTTAAGATCTGATCATCGGACGGAATGCCGTGACATACTACATCATCAACGGAAATGCACACGCTTTTCGGATAGCCCTGATAGCCAAGGCAGGCCGGAATTCCACCAATCTCCCTTGTATAATTTTCAATTAACCGGTCCAGTTCTGCGGTGCTCACTCCTTCTTTTACATAGGGGGTGATAAAGTCAAGCACCATCGTGTTTTTTCTTCCGGCTTCCCGAATTCCCTCAATCTGCTCCGGTGTCTTGATCATGGAATGATCCGGCACCTCATAGCCCCGGTTCCAATAATCCCGGATACGATTGTCAAAGGACATATGGCACGTTTTATATTTTTTCCCACTGCCGCACCAGCACTTATCATTTCTTCCAATTTTCACTGTGATTCTTCCCTTCTTCATTTCCCGGCCAAAACAAAGACCTTAAAACTCCGGATGTCTCCGAAATTTCAAGGCCTTTCCCACGTTGTCAGAGAAATATTATTTTCTGATCAATAAAGATTTTCCTGTCATTTCTTCCGGTTGTTTCATGCCCATCATTTCAATCAGAGTCGGAGCAATATCAGCCAGACATCCGCCTTCTCTTAATGTGTAGGCAGGATCATAATTTACAAGAATAAACGGAACCGGATTTGTGGTATGTGCAGTATATGGGGCACCTGTCTCATAATCAATGAGCTGCTCGCAGTTTCCGTGATCTGCACAGATAAACATCTGTCCATCTACTGCCTTTAATGCTTCCACTGCTTTCCCTACCCAGGTATCCACCGTCTCCACCGCTTTGATCGCTGCCGCTTCCACACCGGTATGTCCAACCATATCCGGATTGGCAAAATTGATAATAATCACATCATATTCTTCTGAGCGGATTGCATTTACCAGTTTCTCTCCAACTTCTGGTGCACTCATCTGTGGCTGAAGATCATATGTTGCCACGGAAGGAGACTTCACAAGAATTCGATCTTCTCCCTCATTTGGCACTTCCACCCCACCGTTAAAGAAGAATGTAACATGGGCATATTTCTCTGTTTCCGCAAGACGGAGCTGTTTTAATCCATTTGCTGCAAGGAACTGTCCAAAAGTGTTATTAATTTCCTCTTTCTTAAATGCAACCAGTTTGTTCGGTATTGTTGCATCATAATCGGTGAAGCAAACATAGGTAAGAGGGAAAATGCCATTGCGTCTTTCAAATCCCTTAAATTCCGGGTCACACATGGCACGGGTAATTTCTCTTGCACGGTCCGGACGGAAGTTAAAGAAAATTACAGAATCGTTTTCTTTTACAGTGCCGACCGGTTTCCCCTCCTCTTTAATAACTGTCGGAAGAACAAATTCATCCGTTATATCCTGATCATAAGATGCCTGAATTGCTTCTACCGCATCACAGGCCTCCACACCTTCTCCGTAAACAAGGGCAGCATAGGCTTTCTCCACACGATCCCAGCGGTTATCCCTGTCCATGGCATAATAACGTCCCTCAATCGATGCAATTTTACCCACACCGATCTCTTTCATTTTTGCTTCCAGTTCTTCAATAAAATTCTTTCCGGAAGTCGGTGCCGTATCACGGCCATCGAGGAAACAGTGTACACAGACATCGGTCAGTCCGTGTCTTTTTGCCAGTTCTAACAGTCCGTAAAGATGGGTATTATGGCTGTGGACTCCTCCATCAGATAACAGGCCATATAAATGTAAGGTGGACTGATTCTTTTTACAGTTTTCCACTGCCTTTAAAAACTCTTCATTTTCAAAGAAGTCTCCATCCTGAATTGCTTTTGTGATTCTTGTAAGTTCCTGATAGACGATCCGTCCGGCACCCATATTCAGATGTCCGACTTCAGAATTGCCCATCTGTCCATCCGGAAGTCCGACAGCAAGACCGCTGGCATTTCCCTTTACGAAAGGACATTCTGCCATTAATTTATCAAGATTCGGCGTTTTAGCCTCATAGACTGCATTGGCCTCATGTCTCTCATTTAGGCCAAAACCGTCCATGATCAATAAAACTGTAGGTTTTTTACTCATATCATAATCTCCTGTATAAAGTTTAGATTTGACAAGATTACCCGCGGAACCTGTCCGCGGGTGCACCTGTCTGTAAAATGAAACTGAAAAACAGCTTATTTATTGTAGTTGACGATCTTTCCGAAATCCGCTTTGAGGGAAGCACCGCCTACCAGTCCTCCATCAATGTCCGGCTGAGCGAATAAGTCCGGAGCTGTCTTTGCGTTAACACTTCCGCCATACTGGATACGGATTGCTGCTGCGGTAGCATCATCATAAATTTCTGCGATGCACTGACGGATGCCTGCACAAACTTCCTGTGCCTGTTCTGTTGTTGCCGTCTTTCCTGTTCCGATCGCCCAGATTGGTTCATAAGCAATCACTGCTGTTTTTGCCTGTTCTGCTGTTACACCTAAGAAACCAACTTTAACCTGCTGACGGATAAAGTCCATCGTCACACCCTGCTCTCTCTGCTCTAATGTTTCACCACAGCACATGATCGGGGTGATCCCATGTTCAAATGCTTTTAACATTTTCTTATTTACTGTCTCACTCGTCTCTGCAAAATACTCTCTTCTTTCGGAGTGTCCGAGAACAACATATTTGACTCCGGCATCCACTAACATGGCAGGAGAAATCTCTCCGGTATATGCTCCGCTCTCTTCAAAATACATATTCTCAGCACCGATGGCAATGTTAGAACCCTTTGCTGCTTCCATAGCCGGAATGATGTCGATTGCAGGAACGCAGAATACAACATCAACGTCTTCGTTTGCACAAAGTGGTTTTAACATGTTAACAAGTTCTACTGCCTCACTCGGCGTTTTATTCATTTTCCAGTTACCAGCGATAATTTTCTTACGCATAACAATTCCCCTTTTACTTTTAAATTTATAAATAAACTTGATTATTTATCGTTTGCTGCTGCAACACCCGGTAATTCCTTTCCTTCCAGGAATTCAAGAGAAGCACCACCACCTGTGGAAATATGGGTCATCTTATCCCCGAATCCCAGCTGGTTTACTGCTGCTGCAGAATCTCCGCCACCGATGATGGTAATCGCATCGATTTCGGCAAGAGCTTCAGCGACTGCGATGGTTCCCTTGGCAAAGTTCGGCATCTCAAATACACCCATCGGACCGTTCCATACAACGGTCTTTGCCGTTTTCACTGCATCTGCAAAAAGCTTTCTTGTTTTTGGTCCGATATCCAGGCCCATTTCATCTTTTTCCATGCTTCCTTCCACGACACGGCTCGGAGCATCGTTATTGAACTCTTTTGCAACAACCGTATCAACAGGAAGTAATAAATTCACCCCTTTGGCTGCTGCCTTTTCAATCATCTCTTTTGCATACTCGATATAATCTTCTTCCAGAAGAGAAGTACCCACTTCTTTTCCCTGTGCTTTCGCGAAAGTATAAGCCATACCGCCACCGATAATCAGTGTGTCCACTTTATCAAGCAGGTTATTGATTACGGAAATCTTGGAAGAAACCTTGGATCCTCCGAGAATTGCCACGAAAGGTCTTTCCGGATTATTTACCGCGTTTCCAAGGAAATCGATTTCTTTCTGCATTAAGTATCCGACAACGGCTGTATCCACATATTTTGTTACACCAACATTGGAGCAATGTGCTCTGTGGGCAGTTCCGAAAGCATCGTTTACAAATACATCACACAAAGATGCCAGATCCCTGGAAAAAGCATCTCCATTTTTTGTCTCCTCTGCACGATAACGGGTGTTTTCCAATAAGACAACGTCGCCATCTTTCATCGCTTCCACTGCGGCTTTTGCATTCGGTCCGACTACTTCAGGATCTGCCGCAAATTTCACTTCCTGTCTGAGAAGTTCTGACATACGCACTGCAACCGGTGCCAGGGATAATTCCGGTTTCGGCTCTCCCTTCGGCTTTCCAAGATGGGAACAGAGAATAACT
>JALFIK010000217.1 GCA_022776205.1 Eubacterium sp. | reverse complement strand
CACCGATTTCCATACGTTTCGCCACATAACCCGGATGATAAATTTCATCCACAAGACCTGTGGCAAGCCCAATCTGATTGCCGTAGGAACTGTAACCCTTCGCTGCCCCGGTGGTAAGTTTCCTCTGTGGGAGTTTGCCCTGCATTGTATCTGCCAGTGGGAGAGTCGGGTCTGCACATCCGGTCACACGCATTGCCTGATATACATAGGAACGTCCGGACAACGGATCACGGATCGCACCGCCCAGACAGGTTGCCGCACCACCAAATGGCTCAATCTCTGTCGGATGATTGTGCGTTTCATTTTTAAAACTGATCAGCCACTCTTCCGTTTTATCTTCAAACTCAACCGGCACAACAATGCTGCAGGCATTGATCTCATCGCTCTCTTCCATATTATCCAGAAGACCATCCTGTTTTAACTTCTTCATTCCCATGAGAGCCAGATCCATAAGACAAATATATTTATCCTTTCGATCTCCGTAAACCTGACGTCTGTCCTCTAAATATTCATGATAGGTTTTTTCAAATAATGGTTTATAATATCCCTCATCGAATACAACATCCTTAAGCTCCGTCGCGAAGGTTGTGTGACGACAATGATCGGACCAGTAAGTATCCAGCACACGAATTTCTGTCATCGTCGGATTCCTGTCTTCCTCATCATGAAAATATTTCTGAATGAACACAAAATCTTCGAACGTCATAGCCAGTCCAAGAGATTCATATAATTGACGCAGTTCGCCCTCTGCCATATCCCTAAATCCGTCAAAGATTACTACATCTGCCGGTTCCGGATAATCTACGACCAGTGTTTCCGGTTTTTTCTCATCTGTTTCTCTGGAATCAACCGGATTAATACAGTATTCCTTGATTCTGGAAAATTCTTCATCGCTGATATTTCCGGAAAAAACATAAGTTGTTGCAGACCGGATTACCGGACTTTCCTTTTCATTTAACAGCTGAAGACACTGCATTGCAGAGTCCGCTCTCTGGTCAAACTGACCCGGAAGATACTCGACACTAAATACTCTGTCCTCTCTCTCCTTTGGAAAATCTTCTTCATACAGATTATCAACCGGTGGTTCTGAAAAAACGGTATCCATCGCTTTTTTCATTGTCTCCTCAGACACATTCTCCACATCATAACGAACGAGGATTCTCACATTGCTCACATCTTCAATTGAGAGATATGCCCTGATTTCTTCTGCAAGTTCTTTTGCTTTAACCGCATAGGACGGTTTCTTTTCCACATATAATCTCTTTACCCGATTCATGCTATCCTCCAAATATATTTAAGTTTACCGGAACAGGTAGTGTTCCGGATTTTTACACACTAGAAGTATCATACCACTTTTTTTTTGCATTTCCCATCATTTTATCCTTCTTTTTGTAAAAACATGAAATCTGACAAAAACACTGGAAAAAACTTCAGGAAATTTTTCAGTTTTTTACAGATGAATTCTTTTTATTATCTGAAAAGCAAGAAGGTCCGAATAGACAACCGGCTTTGTCTGTGCATAAAAAAGAATTCCGTCTGTCGGAGCCGTCACTTCGGAAATAATCTCTCCGCTATCCGCCTCCATAATCCGGGCAAGCACATCTCCCCGGCTTACCTCCTGTCCACACTCTGCCTTACGAATAAACAAACCGGCTGCCCGGGTCATCACAGGCTCTAAATCTTCTTCTTTTAAAACACTGGCAATATAACCACTGTGGGAATAATATCGGATAATGCCCATTCTTGTAAGAAATCTGAGAATGGAAGATACCGCCTGTACCGCCAGTTCATCATCAATTTGTCCTGTCGCTCCCGTATAGAGAGAGAAAGCCTCCGTGCCATTTTTCTGCCAGTTATAATGGAGCGTCGTCCGGTCAAAAGGTCTGGTCTTGGCCTCAATCACATAGGGAAGTCCGAATAAATTTGCAAGACTTGTACTTCCATGCTCCGGATCAAGCAGACGTATGTGAGGAATAAATGTACCGCCCAGATAAAAAGACGGAAGATGAATCCCGTACTGATATCCTTTCGTTGTCTCCCAGATTGCATGGACAACACGGCTTCCCGACTCGCCATTCGGACTCCCGGGAAACAGCCGATTTAAATCTTTATCATCAGAAATCCAAAATCTTTTTCCATAATCCATGGATATTCTGTTAACTGCAGGAATAACCAGGATGCCATTTTCTCCGACAATATCCCCTTTTTTTTCGATTTTTTTTAAAATATCAATCAGTTTGGAACAGATATATAACTGCTGGTATTCCGTTCCCCGCAGTGCACCGACAATACAGGCAGAACGTTTCTTTCCCCCGTTTTTTCCAAAATAATATCCCTTTACGTTAAATTCCTGCTGAAAAGGAGATTCCATTGAATATAAAATTTTTTCTTCCATGATCTTTATCCCCCTCTCTCTTTTTATTCTTCCTATTTTTTATTCTTCTTTTACTCTTCATATTTTCCACCCGGGCGTTCCATATGGCAGATTCTCGCGAGCAACTCTCCTTCACAAACCGCGGGATATTCCCGCAGGCTGAAAATCATTCCGTCACAGGGTGAAAGAATTTCCTGAATCTGTGCTCCAAGGATCGGACGAACGATTGAGCCAATTATCTGCCCTTTGCGCACAAAGCTTCCAATTTCTGCTTTCGGGACGAAAATACCGCTGTTATCACAGTGTACATAATCCACCTCATTTTTTCTGGCAATGAATGTCTTTTTCTTATAGACAACATTGCCCTGAAAAAGATTCAAATCTCTCAGAATGGAAAATATACTGTCAATTATTCTATGACAATATTCATAATTTATTTTTAAAGCAATCCCGGATTCTATGACAAGATTAGGGATTCCGTTCCTTTTCAAACTATATGCAAGACTTCCTTCTTTCACTGACGAGGCATCTCCATTAATCCAGACCAGCGCAAGCCCTGCCTTCTGCGCCACATCCAGAACCTTTTTCCCGGCATTTTCCGGCAGACGGATCTGGGGAATCTCCTGGAGAAAGATATCACTGGAATGGATATCAATACAAAAATCAGAGCCCTCCAGATCTTTCAGAATTTCCGCTGCCATATATTCAACGGTATGGCCGTGCCTGCTTCCCGGAAACACCGCATTCATGTCAATGGAAGCTCCCGGAGTGTTACGATTTCTCACTTCCATTGCTATGGGATTCAGGCATGGATAAACATCTACGATTCCTTTCAGTGATTCCCGGTTTTCCTTAATCCGACGGATAATTTCATAACAGATATACTGTCCCTGAAGCTCATCACCATGTACTCCTGCAAGAATACTGACTCTGGGCATATCTTCCCGAACCCTGTCCGGTTCCAGACGATTTTTTTTCACTTTTATAGGAAGTCCTACCGGCATCTGCACCGACATAACTGTCTCTATCATAATTTCCTCCTGTTTTTCAAAAAAAGAACCGATGGCATCTCCATCGATTCCTCCTGTCTTTGCATAGTATAGCACAAGTCTATTTTTATAGCAAATCCCTGTGATTTATTTCTTATCCAACAATATTTCGGAATAATTGACCTTTTTTACTTTATGGGTTATGATTATTTGAAATACGAATACTATCCTATAAGGAGGAAACAGAATTCATGGAAAAAATAGCAAGTTTTACGGTAAATCATCTGGATTTGCTTCCGGGCGTCTATGTTTCCAGAAAAGATCATGTCGGACAGGAAACTCTTACTACTTTTGATCTGCGCATGTGTGCGCCAAACCGGGAACCTGTGATGAATACGGCAGAAATGCATACCATTGAACATCTGGGTGCTACTTATTTAAGAAATCATCCTGACTGGAAAGACCGGGTGATCTACTTTGGACCAATGGGATGTCGTACCGGTTTTTATCTTATTCTTGCGGGAGATTATGATTCAGCAGCTATAGTTGAACTGGTACGGGATACTTTTGCCTTTATTTCCGGTTTTGAAGGAGAAATTCCCGGCGCTGCTCCAAAAGACTGCGGCAACTATCTTGATCAGAATCTTCCGATGGCAAAATATCTTGCAGATAAGTATTTAAATGAAGCCCTGAAACATCCATCAGAAAAAAATCTGATTTATCCTGTATAATTTGACAGTCTTTTCATATACTACCTCCTGTACCTGACAAGAAAAGGAGGAATTTATCATGAAAAGTTCAAAAAAAACTTATCAGGAAGTCGCCGAGGCCTGCAGTAAATATTCACCGATTTCAGAGGAATATGCCTTCCGCAATTCCAGCTGTGAGTGCAACACGCCAAGTTGCCTAAACTGCACTCATTTCACAAAAAAAGAACACTGCGATCTGGATCTTTATGATGAAATCGTGAAAAAACTCGGCTAAGAGGATAAAAACAGCCAGTCGGACCGACATTCTCCGGCTGGCTGTTTTTTAACGTAGCTCTTTGTTCCCTGAGATACAAAAACTTTCCCTTTTTTGCCCCATATATTCCTTGCAACTTTTTATTTCTGCTTTTATAATAATTAAAAAGAAATTGAATTGTTTCGAGGGAGGGGTTATTTTGAAATTACTGAAAGTATATTATGCATATTTTAGTCCCGGTAATTCGACAGAAACTGTTCTTTCAGAGATTACCCGGGCTTTTCACGATTATCCGGTTGAAGCCATCAATCTGACAAACTATGACAGTCGAAACATGGAGTATCATTTTAAAGAAAATGAGCTGGTTATTATTGGAAGTCCTGTCTACGGTGGACGCCTGCCGGTACCAGTCACAGAAGCATTATCCCGTTTTTCCGGAATAAATACACCGGCTGTGTTGGTTGCAACTTATGGAAACGGCGACATTGGGGACACGGTGACTGAACTCTCCAACGTTGTTTCGGAAAAAGGATTTATACCTGTCGCTGCTGCTACTTTTGTATGCCAGCACACTTACCTTTCGGAATGTGGTCAGGGCCGACCGGACGAGAACGATCTGGAAACGGCCAGAGAGTTTGGAGAGAAACTTCGGGATCGTCTCCGTCTTATGATTACATACGATGTGAAAAAGCTGGATCTTCCGGGATCATATCCGTACGCAAAACCACCGATGACCAGATTTCCATTTAATGTTGAAACCAACGACTACTGCATTTACTGTATGCTCTGTGCCGGTATCTGCCCGGTTAAGGCAGTCAGCGAGAGTAATCCGAAGTCCATCGATAATGATAAATGTGTGCGCTGTGGCTCCTGCTTAAGGATTTGCCCAACCCAGGCAAAATATTTTACTGAAGAGCCATTTCGGGCTTTGCAAAAAAAACTGGCTCCTCTTTGCGATATCCATAAGGAACCTTGGTATACCATCGGATAGAAGAAGAAAAAGACAATACACGAACACATTCGTCCGGGTATTGTCTTTTTTCAGATTATCTAGAAGCAAAGTTTCGCTGCACCATAAATTCCCGCATCATTTCCGAGAGTCGCCAGCATAATCTTCGTATCTTTATTTCCATAAAAAGCTTTTTCATAAAAATATTTTTTTATCAGATCAAGCAGATAATCTCCTGCTCTTGATACTCCTCCGCCGATAACAAAGGCTTCCGGATCAAGAATTGCGGCAAGATTCACCAGGGCCTGCCCCAGACAGGCGGCAAATTGTTCCGTAATCTTTACAGCGACGTTATCCCCTGCTTTTGCTCCGTCAAATACATCTTTTGCTGTAATTTTTCCCTGTCTAAGAATACTATCCCTTTTCTCATTTTCCAGATACCGTTCTGCCAGACGCACAATGCCCGTTGCGGAAGCATACTGTTCGAGACATCCTTTTCTTCCACATCCGCATAATTGCGTTTCCGTTTCATTTACTGTAATGTGTCCGATTTCACCCCCTGCACCATGGGATCCACAAAGAGGACGGCCTCCTACGATAATTCCTCCACCTACTCCTGTTCCGAGGGTCACCATAATGATATCAGAAAAGCCCCTTCCGGCTCCCATCCACATCTCACCAAGAGCAGCAACATTGGCATCATTTCCAATTGCTGCCGGAATTCCGGTCAGCTTCTCCAGTTCTTTTTTCACTTCTTTGTCCGTCCATCCGAGATTTGCTGACTTTTCCACAAATCCATCCTTTTTTACCGGTGCAGGCACACCGGCTCCGATTCCTCCGATCTTACTTTCCGGTATCCCCGTCTCTTTCATTTTATCCTTTACTGATCCGGCAATATCCGGCAAAATATTTTCCCCCTGACATTCTGTTCTTGTCGGAATTTCCCATTTATCCACAAGCTTTCCTTCCTGCGTAAAAATTCCAAGTTTTACCGTTGTGCCACCTACATCAATTCCAAAATAATATTTCATCATTTTGCTCCTTTTGTTATTTTTTCTTCCGGATAATCCCCTCTTTCCCAGACAAGCTCATATCCGGCATTTTTCACTCTCCGGGAAAGACAGTTTTTACACTGGGCAGCCTCGTCTCCCGTACAGATTTTGTTATCATAAAGTTCATACTGTTTTCTGTTCTCCACGGGAGAAAGATTCGGCATCACTACATTTGCTCCCGCACAAAAACCTTTTTCTCTCCCCAGAGGATCCAGCGTTCCCAAAGCAGTTGTCGCCGGCAATAATACTTTAGGCAGCAAAATCCGGATCACTGACAGCAGTTTTAATGTAAGATCCACACTGCCTGCTTTTTTGTCTGCAAACACAGTATCATGATGGGGAATAAACGGTCCGATTCCCACCATCTGCGGTTTTAATTTCTGTAAAAACACCAGATCTTTTGCCAGGCTTTCCCATGTCTGTCCCGGGGAACCTACCATGAATCCCGCACCTACCTGATAGCCAATTTCTTTTAACTCATAAAGACATTTTTTCCGGTTGGAAAGACTCATACTCTCCGGATGAAGACTTCGGTAATGTGATTCATCTGCCGTTTCATGACGCAGGAGATAACGGTCCGCCCCCGCCTCTTTCCACGCAAGATATTCTTCCTGAGACTTTTCTCCCACGGAAAGAGTTATGGCACAATCAGGATACTCTTTTTTTATACGCCGGATCAGATGGGACATTCTGTCTTTTGTGTACCAGGGATCTTCTCCCCCCTGAAGAACAAAAGTATGAAAACCAAGCCGTGCTCCGTTTTCACAGCAGGATAAAATGTCGTCTTCCGAAAGGCGATACCTTTTTATATGATGATTATCCCTGCGGATTCCACAATAATAACAGTTGTTTTTACAATAATTTGTAAATTCAATCAGTCCCCTCGCATATACTTTTGTCCCGTAATACTTTTTCTGAAGCCTGACTGCCTCTTCCCGAATTTTTTTCATAACGTTCTCATCATCAAACAACTGAAATAAAGCAATACATTCGGCTTTGGTCAGTGAGTGTGTTGTGATAAATTTATCTACAATATCCATAAATCTGTTTTATATGTCCTTTCCATCCCTTTATTCTGTCTGCATTCCGGCTCTCTGAGCCATCAGGTAATTCGTCCATTTTTGATTAAAAAGGATGACCGGCATCGGCAATTTATAGACCGCCACCATTTTCCTGCCGGTAATCCGGGCATGAGAAGCAGCATATCTCATCTGGTAATCTGCAAGAACATCCGTCATGAGAAGTGCCTGGCCTCTTGTAACATAATGGTCTGCATTTTTGCAGGAATCATCCACGGCAAATCCGCCGGTAAGGAATCCTGCCATCGCTTCTTTTTCATCTCTGCCTGCATTTGTCATGCCCAGAGAGCCGGAAAGAAGTTTGCGTTCTTTTCTTCCTGTATAATAAACCGGATATAAATCCTGTAAAAGAAGAGCAAAACGTCGCACTGTCACTTTTCCGTTTCTATTGGCCTCGACAAACCTCCGCAAATCCCCCCGGTCAGATAGGCCCCCTGCCTTTCCTATCATGGTTCCAAGCTGACTGCGGCTGATGGGAAGATTCGGATAAAATTTCCCATCCTGTTCTGAAGGGTAACAATTGAGAGAGGCAAAAGCCTCATAGGCTTTCTGGTATTTCCGGTCTCCCCGGACATCATAATTACTTCCGGACAAAAGGAGCTTTCCTTTTTTATATTTCCTAAAAGTATAATCGAACAGACTGCGAATGGATATAAACGTACTTTCCTTACTTACATTTCCAAAATAGGCACAGATTACTTCATGTCCTTCCCCATCCATTGCCGTCGCAATAAAAACATGTCCGGCTGCATTTGTCGTACCGGATTTTGATCCAATCACCCGGTATGTCTTTTTATCATATCCAGCCAGTCCATTTAAAAACCAATTTGTTGTATTAAATTCTATATTCCCCCCGTTTGCTTTTCCATGGGTCTTTGCAACTGTTGCCCGAATCAATGGAATACTCATGGCATAACGGCAGATTTTTGCCATTTCTGAAGCCGTTGAATATGTTTTTTTAAATCCCGCTCCGATATCAGACCCCACAGGATTATCAAAACTGGTCGATGTCAGTCCAAGTTCCCCACACTTTTTATTCATTGCTTTTACACAGGCTTCCTTTGAACCAAAAACCCCCACGGCAAGAGAGTCCGTCGCATCTGCGGAAGAAGACATCAAACACATTTCTAACAGCTCTTTAAAAGTATATTTTACCTTGGCACCAATACCGATATTGTAGGTCCCAGGCGTCGTATGATGTACTATTTTCCCCTTTGTCTTTATCACTGAATTCACATCTCCATTTTCCACGCAGACAATCGCAGTCATAAGTTTTGCCGTGCTCGCCGGATAAATTTTCTTGTTTTCATCCTGACCAAATAATACATTTCCCGACCCGGCATCCATCACCACATAAGAATGACAGGTTTTTTCCGGTGCCTTTACAACGGCATGAACCGGCAGAGGCAATAGGAAAAATGACAGGAAGAAAGACAGTATCCTTTTCGTTTTTTTCATATTTTTTCTCCTTAACTGTTCTTACCCTCTCTCTTTAAGAAAATACTCTGGATAATCTGGGTTCCTTACAAAATGTTTTGTCCCCGGTTTTCAGTGCCTTATATAATTTCACAATCATTTCCGCACTAAGATCCTGACTGTCTTTGTAAATTTCCAGAAGATGACGACATGTTTCCTCATTAGCCGGATTAATCTCATCTTTAATATAGAAATAACGGCCAAAGAGCTCCGGAATAAAATAATCATTCAGTATCTCTGCAATTTTTCTTTTTATTCCATGCTTCGAACGGAAAACATGATCCACTGTAAATTTCATATAAATAAGTGTCAGCTGGATCTGCTGCGGTTTCTTTTTCAGAAACGGTGCTATCACCTCTGCAATTTTCCGGTCATATTTAACATAACATGCTCTTTTAAAACCAGTAAGATCCTTTCCGTCTCTAAGAAGAAGCAGGGCATCCAGATCCGTCTCCATCTCATCATGACTGATTCCCGTTTTCTTTATCTGCTTACGAATATAAGGATGACAGGAACTGTCAAGAATATAATGTGTCATAAAGCCATAAAGATATGCTGCAGCAGCCTTCTTATCGCGCTGTTTTGGAAAAACTTTCATCGCATGTTCAAAGAAGCTGCGGGCGGAGTGCTTATGAAGCTGTACCCCGTACTGATTCACCTTATTTTTTCGGTAACAGCGATAATAAAACAGAATATCCGGCCCATAAACACCCAGATTAAAATAATCCATATAAGAAATGATGTCTTTTTGCAGTTTCTCCGGCAAACGTTTTATAACTTCCTGTCCATAAATGTGGTGTGTATACGTTGTAGGCATAAGAACCTCCTTTTAAATTTATTTATTCTTTTAATATAATAATCTACTTAAAGAAAAAAAGAAAGAGAAAAATTCTGAATATCATATTCTATAATCTTTTATTGCCTGTAAATTCCCGAACTGTTATAATAATTTTACAGACACCAGTTTTTGATGTTATATGTATTGAGGAGGGTAATTAAATGAAAGGAAATGTAATCGTCGGGCAATCCGGTGGGCCAACTGCTGTTATCAACGCAAGTCTGGCGGGAATAATCAAGGCTTCCCGTAAGGCAAAAATCCCGAAAATATACGGGATGCATTATGGAATTGAAGGTTTTCTGAATGAGGATCTTATTGATCTTGATGATTATATCACCTGTGATTCCGATCTTTCGTTACTGAAAAGAACACCTGCTTCATTTCTCGGCTCTTGCCGGTATAAGCTGCCATCCGCTGATGAAAACGAAGCTATTTATGAAAAAATTTTTGCGATTCTTGAGAAATATAACATTGAATATTTTCTCTACATAGGTGGTAATGACTCCATGGATACGATTCAGTCCCTGTCGGACTATGCCATCGCCAATGGAAAGACGCAAAAATTTATGGGAGTACCAAAAACCATTGATAACGATCTTCCTCTCACGGATCACACACCGGGCTATGGCTCTGCAGCCAAGTACATCGCCACTTCGATGAAAGAAATCATCCGGGATAATGAAAGCTTCGGTGCTTCCAAGCCGACAATCTGTATTGTAGAAATCATGGGACGTCACGCAGGATGGCTTACAGCTGCCTCCGTTCTGTCAAAAGATGTGGACTGCAGCGGCCCTGACCTAATCTATCTTCCGGAAATTCCTTTTGATGTGGATCAGTTTCTGGAAAAAGTCAAAGAACTCGCTGCAGTAAAACGTTCTGTCGTGATTGCTGTCTCTGAAGGTCTCCGGCTCGCAGATGGGAGATTTGTCTGTGAACTCAGTCAGACATCGGAATATGTAGATGCTTTTGGTCACCGCCAGTTATCCGGATGTGCTTCCTATCTGGCCGGAAAAGTCACATCAACCACGGGACTGAAATCCCGTCCAATCGAATTTTCCACCCTGCAGCGCTGTGCCACTCACATGGCTTCCCGCGTCGATGTAGACGAAGCTTACGAAGTCGGATTCATAGCTGCCAAAGCCGCATTTGAGGGTAATACGGGAATGATGGTCATCATCGAAGTAAGCGAGAGGGAGCCATATCTGACAAACTACAACATGTATGACATCCACGAGATTGCCAACGTAGAAAGAAAGGTACCGCTCCACTGGATTACCAGAAACGGTACCTATGTAAGTGATGAATTTGTCGAATATGCCAGTCCCCTAATTATAGGAACAATTCTTCCATACTATGCCGGCGGACTGCCAAAACATCTTACTTTAAAACGCTATGATCACAAATGATCCTGCACTCTGTGTAGTATCTTTTATCCTGGGCATGCCCCATGGAAAATGTCTTTCTCGGCAGTGCTCCGTCATGGATCACTGTCGGGAAAAGCTCTTCTTTTTTCATATCGGGAAGAAGAAAACCAATACTGTCTTTCTCTTCTGACAGTTGTTTCACCACCAGTTCTCCATGAATATAATCGATTTTTCCTCCATTTTGAGCCAGATAACCATCCAGAAATCTCTGCAAACTCCCCACGGTAAGCTTCGAAGTCGGTCTTCCGATGACACACTTTTTCTTTCTTCCATTTTCCAACGTATAAAAAGTCTGTCCCTCTCCTTCTTCTTTGATTGCCAGGGCAATCTCCATCTTACTTAAAAGATCTTCCGGATGTACCCCTGTTACAATCCTGTGAATCGCTTCAAACACCAATGCCTCACTATGAAGATTGACCAGCTCCACCAGAGCATATCTTGCCGGATGATGGGAAAAATCTTTCCCCGGATTTTGTGCTTTTAATTTTTCATAATATTCCTTTGCCGCGGCAAGAGAATGATTACCGTCTCCCACAGCAAATAGCAGTACCGGTTTTTCTTTCACCCGGTATTTCCGGGAAAAATACTCCGGTTCTGAAAATTTTTCCAATGCTGACTGCACTCTCTTTTTTTCCTTTTCTCCCAGCAGATATCCTTTGATGTGACCACCTCCCAGCATCAGGTCATAATCATAGATACAGGACATATCCTTTTTCTGAAATGCCAGAGGTTCTATCACATTTCCCTCCTCATCATCAATCAGAAGCATAATATGCGGAACTTCCAATACAGCATTTTCCCGGATTTTTACTCTTGCCGGAATTCGTTCTGTCACCGTTGCCTCCGTTGCCCGGATCAAAGAACGGCTGGATTTTTTATAATCATACTGCTCAAGATCAATCTTACCCACAAGTCCGGCACGGATATTTCCACAGCTGTCTGTCCGTTCCACATAAATAAGAGAATCTTTATATTCCCGTAAAATCCCCCCTTCCAGGTATTTACACATGGAAGTACTGATTCTTTCCAGTTTTTTTTCTTCCCCTTCCGAACCAAGAAAAACTTCCGGCAATATCATCGAAAACGTGGACGGATGTTCCCCTACCACTTCCCTCACCTGATTCCAGTATTCCGGTTCACTGGTAAACTGGTCGCAGGCAACTACAGACCATTTTTCCATATCAATTGTATCTTTTGGCAAAAGAATATCTGCCGGATAAAAAGCTGTTTCCATTTCCTCTCCCTCTATTTCTTCTGTGCTTCAATCTGTTCCGCAAGATCATTTAAATAAACCCACCGGTCCATCTTATATGAAAGCTGGTCTTCCGCCTTCTGTTTCTCCCGCATCAGCTCATTTAGTTTAATAAAATCAGTGGTACAGGAATCCATTTCTTTATCTAATTCTGACAGATCATTCTCCAGTGCCTCAATCTCGTCATCAATTGTCTCATATTCTTTTTGTTCCTTAAAACTAAACCGGAGTTTTCTTGCTTTTTCTTTCGACTCTTTCCACTGCCGGCGTCCTTCTTCCTTTTTTTTACTGTTATCTTTTTTAGAATGTACTCCCGTTCCCTTATCAATGGTCTCTATGCGAGATTTTCCGCTTACGCGGGTCTTTTCCTTATAGTCTGAATAATCTCCCTCATAGATTCTGATATGACCCTCTTCAAAAGCCCCGATCCGATCCACCGTACGGTCAAGAAAATACCGGTCATGGGAAACAATAATCACAATTCCTGCAAATTCATCCAGAAACTCCTCCAGAATCTGCAGGGTGGCAATATCCAGATCATTCGTTGGCTCATCAAGAATCAGTACATTGGGCGCCTGCATTAACACTTTTAAAAGATAAAGTCTTCTTCGCTCTCCCCCAGAAGTCTTGGCAATTGGTGTGTATTGCATATCCGGAGTAAACAAAAAACGCTCCAGCATTTTGGATGCGGATACAAGTCCCTCCGAAGTCCGAATGTATTCCGCTGTATCCCTGATATAATCAATCACGCGCTCTCTTTCATCCATAACTTCACACTCCTGGGCGAAGTATCCAATCCTTACCGTTTCTCCCCGGGAAATTTTCCCGGAATCTGCAGAAATCAGTCCTGCAAGAATCTTCATTAACGTGGACTTTCCACATCCATTTTTTCCAATAAAACCAATCCGGTCATATTTTTGAAAAATATAGCTAAATCCTTCAAACAACGTCTTAGGACCATATGCTTTCGAAAGGGCAGAAATTTCAATTGTTTTCTTCCCAAGTCTGGTAGCAACCGACCCC
>JALFIK010000177.1 GCA_022776205.1 Eubacterium sp. | reverse complement strand
AAATAATATTGTATACGGTTGGTTGTGCGGATTACAATCAGGCAGAAAATATTGCAAAAGAAATGCTGGAAAAAGGCTGTGGAGCAATTGATCTGTGTGGCGCATTCGGAAACGAAGGTGTGGCACGTATCTGCAAAGCTGTCGAGCGAAAAATTCCTGTGGGTGCCGTAAATTTCGATTTTCATCCTCTTTTCCGTGAAAAAAGTGGGGACGATATGTTCCAGAAAGATTTCTGGTGTATTGGACTTTGATTTGTGCTCATCGTGAGATTTTTCCACAACAATTACAACCGGACAGGAACCGTCCCTTTCCTTTCACGGAATGGGACGGTTCCTGTCCGATATTATGCTGTTTTGGAAATCATATTCTGTGTTGTTCGACAGAATGCCGACGGAGTCTGTCCTTCATATTTTTTAAATATTTTACAAAAATATCCTGCTTCACTATATCCGAGTAAGAAAGAGATATCTGAAATATTCATCTCACTGGTTGCCATATAATATTTTGCCATGATCAGTTTTCTCAGATGTATGTAATCAACTACACTGATTCTATAAAACTTCTTAAAAATCCTGCTGAGATATCCGTTGCTGATACCGGCTTCTTCTGCCAGCTCAGAAAGGGAAATCTCCTCATGAATATTCTTTTCCACATATTGAAGCACCTTATCCATCTGCACATATTTCATTGTACAAATCTGTCGAAATACTTCTGTAGCAATCTGCATGATAAAGCAATAACAAATCAGGCTTTTATTAAGCACTCTGGATGTAACCTCATATTTCTGTATATAATAATCTTTCTGTTCCATTGAAATCCCCGGAATCAGATAAAACAGTTTGGATTCCAGTGATAATAGTTTTTGCTTACGTTCAGACACATCACACTCACAAAAAAGATAATTTACGAGTTTTTTCGCACTGTCATACGTTTTTTTATAACTCCGTTCTTCCACTGCATTATACAAATCTTCCATAAAAGAATTGTCTATCGTTTTTTCCGCTTTTTCATTCCCTGAAACAATTACCGACAGTTTATTTCTGGAAAGTGGTTTATAGAGATATTCTGCCACTCCGGCATCCATTGATTCTTTTATCGTACCCTTACTACAGTAACTGGATAAAATATAAATAACAGTCTCCGGAAAACATTTATGGATTGTATTACAGATAGATATTCCACTTTCAATTCCAATCATAACATCGGAAAAAACGATGTCAGGGTGGAAACGATCCATCAATTCCATTGCTTCCATCCCATTCTTTGCAATTCCGATCAGCTCACATCCACTCGTCTGTGCAATCATTTTTGAAAATGCTTTTCGAAAAAGAGTATCCTGGTCAATTAATAATATTCGAAACATGCTATCCCCCTTTTCTAATTATTTTTCTTTAACGGAAGTATTATTTCAATCCTTTTTTCCCCGAAATCCAGCAGACATTTATCACCATATTCCTTCTGAAACCTTTTTTTAATATTATTTATCTGTAAATTCACTTTTTCCTCATCAAAAATATCATATCCTGGATTACCATTTAAATCTTCGAATTCTCCCTCTAAGCAAAGTGAAATCTTACAGTCATTATTTTCTCTTTTTATAGTAATGTGTAAAGTTCCGGATGCCTGTCTTGCAAGTATGTCGAAATCTACAAGCTTTTCTGCAACCGGGAAAAGGCTCATCGTCGGAATTTTCAAATTTTCCATTTCCGTTTCGCAGTGAATTGCAAAATCAAAAAGATCCCCAAACTGCTCCTTTATCACCGTAAGATATTTCTCTATCTGACCAATTTCTTCTCTGATTGATACGAATGTCCTTGACTGATCGAGAGTATAGCGAAAAACAGAGGATAGCTCTGCAATCACATTTTCCGTTTTTTTTGCATCTTCCAAAATGGAAATACTGGATATGGTCGTGAGAATATTAAGAAATAACTGATTCGGGAGCTGTCGTTTTATTAATTTCTCCTCATATTGATCTAGCTTTTCTTCTAATTTTTCATTTTTTTTCTGAAGATTCTCAATCGTTTCTATATAACTGTTTTCCTGCATAATAGAAAAAGAAGCACTTTTATTTCCCATATCCTGAAGAAGTAAAAAGACCAAATTGGCAGATGCTTCAAATTTCTGATTCGAATACACCGGAAGTTCACGGAAACTATCCTGTTTAAAACTACAGGGAATTACCCCTTCTCTTCCGTCTTCCGGGCAAAAATCCGGACACCGTACCGGCCCTCCCACCACAGCTCCCATATATTGATTATTTATAATAACAGGAATTGTCATATGTGCCAGGCCAAGAGGACATTGAAACAAAATCATCTTATTTTTTATTGCACTTTTTGCTGCGGCAAAGGCTCTTGTCATCTGACATTCCTTACATTCTTTCCTCTCTTTCTTCATTGAATCACAAAATGATAATATGCCTCCACTGTCAATCATCAGTTCTCCCTTGAAATCAATTACAGAAAACGGAATTTCCAGTGCATTCATTAATACATTTCTAAGTTCCGTTAAAGATTTTTCTTCAAAAAATCCATAAACGTCCTCTTCATTTTTATTTATGTTCCTTTTACTTCCCGTCTTCATTTTTACCTCCAAAGGGTTTCTTTCTATATATTTATTTTATCATTTTTACAAAAAAAATAAATTAAACTTTTTGTGCTATTTTCCTTAGTCTAGGTAATTATTTGTAATAAAACAATATTTTTTTGAATTTTTATTTGTTATGTTTGTTTTAAAAATGTACAATTTTTTACCATTATTGTATTACCTTCGCAAAATCTATTTATTTCACTAACGTAAAAAATTCCTGAACAAAGAGTTCCTCGAAAAAAAACTCTCGCACCGAGCGCAGTCACATCAGCGACATCTACATATCGTGCGAGTGTGCATTCTCCGGAGGGTTTTTATTTGATGGGAAATGGAGTAATTTCCTATCAAATAGAAAAAGCTTCCGCATTTATATACTATGCAGAAGCCTTGTTCTTCATAAAAGGATAAAATTTATAATGTTATGCTTTATGGATCAACGCCATAAATGTCAGTTCCTTATATTCTGAAGCATTTTCTAATGCATGGCATTGTCCCGGAACAATCGTACAGACATCTCCCGGACCAACTTTCGTCCTGCTTCCGTCATCATCCACGAAGATTCCCTCTCCATCAAGAATATAATACGGCTCCGTCTCTCCGGTATGTCGATGCCATCCCACACTAGAGGATGGTTTTAAAACGACCTTAGCATACATTCTTCCATGTCCGTATAATTCTTCTTCTGAAACAATATGGTGTACCACCGCTGTCCCCTTTCCACCGGCAAGTTCCTTAACTTCAACAATATTCGCTTTTCTTACCATAAAAACTCCTTTCGTAAATATAAAAGATTCCCTTAATTTGATTATATTACAAAACAGGAAGGGAAATGTCAATCTCCCTTCCTGGTATGTGGATCAGGTTTTGTTATTCTAATCAGAAAGTGAGAGTGTTGAGACCGATTAACCAAACAATTACACCTGAGTGACCCTTTTTTTGCTCATAAAATTGTTGTATCAAAACTAACAGTTTTTATATATTTCTTCTGCCAGACAAGATGCTGCTTTATTCTGCAGCAAGACAACTTTATCTGTCTGCTCCCACGGAAGAGACAGATCCGTCCGTCCAAAATGCCCGTAAGCGGCAACCGGCTTATAAGTAACTTTAGTGAGAGATAGGTTTCTTATAATGCTGGCAACACTGAAATCAAAGACTTCATTTACCACTTTCTCAATGATTTCCAAAGGCATTTCTTCCGTATGGAATGTGTCGATTTTAACAGACACCGGCTGAGGAACGCCAATTGCATAAGCAAGATTCACTTCACATTTTCTGCAAAAACCCGCTGCCACAATATTTTTGGCTGCATATCTTGCCATATACGCTGCAGAGCGGTCAACCTTTGTCGGATCTTTTCCCGAAAAAGCACCCCCGCCATGGCGGGCAATTCCACCGTAGGTGTCGACAATAATCTTTCTTCCTGTAAGTCCGACATCACCTGCAGGTCCACCAACAACAAACCTGCCCGTCGGATTAATGTGAATCTTCACATCCGGAAGAAGTAATGACTGAGGAATCACCTCATAAATAACGTGTATCTCAATATCATTTCTAAGTTTTTGAATATTGATATTCTCTTTGTGCTGTGCAGAGATTATGATGTCTTGCACTCCAAGAAGTTTTCCCTCTCTATCATATGCTACAGTAACCTGTGATTTTCCATCTGGATAAAGATAGGGAAGAATTCCCTCTTTTCTGACTTTTGTAAGCTGCCTTGCCAGCTTATGTGCCAGTGAGACAGAAAGAGGCATGAGCTCCTCGGTCTCATCACAGGCATATCCATACATCATTCCCTGATCTCCGGCTCCAATCGTTCCATTACACTGAATGACTCCCTGTGCAATATCAGGAGATTGTATCCCAATATTGGTAAGAATCCGGCATGTGTTTCCATCTATTCCAGCGTCTTCACTTACATAACCTATCTCACAAATAACTTCTCTGACCTTTTTAATAATATCAACCTGCGCGAAAGAAGCAACTTCACCAGCGATGAAAACAGTGTCTTCAGAAGCCATTGTCTCCAAAGCAACATGGGCAGACGGATCAATATGTAAATAAGCATCCAGCAAAGCATCAGAAATAATATCACACATTTTATCAGGATGACCCTCTGTTACCGATTCGGATGTAAATAATATTCTGTCATTTTTCATTTTACCCTCCGATCTTACAGAGTAATCCTTCTTTTTCAACTACTGCCTTTAATTCTTCCATATATTCTTTTTCCGGTTTCTCCACTCCTGTCAGTTCATATTGCTTGCCAAGCATTCCATATTTATTGCTTCCAAGATCATGATACGGCAGTAAATGTAACTCTTCAACATTGTGAAGATGCGTAGTAAATTTTGCGATTGCAGCGATCACATCCGGGGTTGCATTAAACCCTGGAATTACCGGAACACGAACGATCATTCTTTTTGCTAATGAAGAAATCAACATCGCATTTTTCAAAATCAGTTCATTTCCTGTGCCGGTAAATTTCTTATGTGTTTCCGTGTCAATATGTTTGATATCCATCATGACAACATCAAGCCACGGAATCACTTCCTTTACTACTTCTTCGGAAGCCATACCGGTTGTCTCAATTGCAGTTGTCCATCCGAATGATTTACATGCCTTTAATAATTCCAGTAAAAATTCATGTTGAACCAGTGCTTCACCCCCGGAAACGGTAATACCGCCTCCGGATTTTCTGTAGATTACACGATCTTTATAAAGCTCTCCGAGAAGTTCTTCCACCGTCATCACTTTCCCTGACATTTCTAAAGCACGGTGATAACAGACGTCGATACATTTTCCACATGCAATACACTTTTTGTGATCAATCTTACCGGGAACATTTAAATCGGAAGCACCTGTTGGACACACAACTTCACAGTTTCCGCAACCAACGCAGTTTTGTGCCTTAAACATTACTACGGGTTTCAGCTCCTGGGATTCCGGATTACAACACCATTTGCAACGAAGCGGACAGCCATTCAAAAACACGATTGTACGAACACCAGGTCCATCGTTTACGGAGAATCTCTGAATATTAAATACCAGCCCTTTTTTGGAAACATCACAGCTTGGTTCAATATTACTCATAAGTATTTCCTCCAAATATTTTATGGCAAACTATTTTATTTAGAATGACTGTTCCGTACGTGCAATGATATCATCCTGTACTTCTTTGGCAAGAACGGTCCAGTGTGCGGAATAACCAGCTACACGAACAACCAGGTCTTTATAATTTTCCGGATGTGCCTGTGCATCGAGAAGGGTTTCTTTGTCAATTACGTTAAACTGTACATGCATACCTTTCTTATCAAAATAGTTACGTACAACAGCAGCAAAATTCATCAAACCCTGATCTCCGGCTACTGCAGATGGTAAGAATTTCTGGTTGTATAAGGTACCATTTGAGATATTTAACTGATCCAGTTTTGCAACGGAGTTCCCTGCTGCTGTAGGGCCCTTCACGTCATGACCCTGACGAGGGGAAACACCATCTGCCAGCGGAGCATTGCTGTAACGTCCGTCCGGAAGTGCCTGCACATCTTTACCGAATAATACGTTAGCAGATACCGGATAACATCCTGCCTGATACTGGCCGCCACGAGGGTTCTTATATTTTTCAACCTCATGGGAGTAAACCTGGGTTGCTTTTCGTGCACACATATCAACTTCATCAATATCGTTACCAAAACATGGTGTTGAATCAAGAATATGTCTGATTCTATCATACTCTGCTCTCTGTGCATCTGAACAGCAGGTTGTGCATGCGGCAGATTTGGTATCCACACTCATATTAAGAGAGGATCCTTTTTCTGCAAGAATTTTCTGTACAACTGCATTAATAATTTCTTCCATGCTGTCCTCAGAGGATACAGAAACGCTCTCCATAGATGCTGCAGCCGGTTCTGCGGTATCTGTACTTAATTTAACAAATGGTCCGTCATAGCAGCCGGCGCCCAGATCTGCACCAAAGTTATGTTCCATCGCATCATAAATCTGCTGCATCGTTAAATCTTTATCTTCAAATACATGTTTCTTAATACAATAAATCGCATCACCAGTATCTACATTACCGAATGCCTGCGGACCGGTAAAGTTATAGATTGCACCGCCTTCCATAACGGTCTTTCCTCTTCCAATACAGTCATCAACAAGAGCTGACATAAACGGCAGCGGAGCTCTCTCTTTATGTGCAATATCCACTGCATTATCTGCCTCAACTAATTTTTCTACAAAATATGCAATCTGTGTTTCATATGCTTCATATAAATCATCCATGGATTTCCATTCCGGCATTGGTTTTGTTACCGGACCTAACTGTTTTCCGTCACGGTTCTTTCCACCATGGATTGCAATATCAAATACTTTAGCAACATTGAAGAACGCTGCGTCGTGCCATCCGTCTGTCTTATGCGGACACTGAGGTTCAACACAACCAATAATACAGTAATTTCTCGCATCTGCAAGAGTAAGTCCTCTGTTACACAGGGCAGGAATAATTGCCTCATCATTGTAAAAGGCAGGCACACCCATACCAAGTCTGGAAAGTTCACATGCTCTTAACAGGAATTCATCCGGTGTCTGATTATGAATACGAACAGAGAAAGAAGGAGCTGGTAGTCTAACATGTGCTGCTGCATCCATACACATATAGGAAACCGGGTTGGTTGCATCGAGTCCGTCTTCTGTCTGTCCGCCCACACCAAAGTTCTGGAATACGGCATATCCTGCAAATGCCTGATCCGATACATCATCACGTGTTTTATTTACATGATTTAATAAAACGAACAGGCAGTCAATCAGCTCCTGAGCAAACTCTTTGGAAATATTTTTGTCTGCTTCAAGATATGGCCACATATACTGATCAAAACGTCCCGGAGAAATAGAATGGCCGTTTGCTTCAATCTGGACTAATGCCTGTACAAACCAGAAGGACTGACATGCTTCATAGAAATTCGTTGCTCCATTTTCCGGAACACGGTCGCAGTTCTTGGAAATCTGAAGTAATTCTGCTTTTCTTACAGGATCTGTACATGTCGCTGCCATTTCTGCCGCTTTTTTACTATATCTCTTTGCAAAATTAATTGCAGCATTATAGGAGATGATAACAGCCTCATAAAATGTTCTCTTCTGTAAAAATTCAGGATCATTCGGATCCAGTTTATTCATTGCTTCCACAACTTCTGCAATAACACCTTTGAAACCAATCTTTAAAACCTTTCCGTAATCCACACATACATGGCCGATTCCGCCAAAATAATAATTTCCAACAGTAAATACTCCACCGGCCTGACAGTCAAGACACTCCTGACTCATATAGGAAGTTGCTAATTCACTTGTTGTTTTTCCTTTCCAGTACTTAAATACTTCGTGAAGAGTATCTGCGGTTTCTTCAGTAATCACAAATGGATCACACATACGGGTTGCCATTGTCTTAAATTCTTTTTCAACCCAGTCAAAGGAAAATTCCGGACAAAGGTTTGTAGAACGAGGTTTTACAGAAAGTGCTCCAACAATTAACTCATTATCACGAATGACTACCGGAAGATTATTAAAAATCTTTTCATTGGCTTTTGCTCTTCTCATTACAGCCGGCATTCCTTCTGTCTCTTTATAAGACTCTGTAATCAGGACGGCTCTATATGGCTCAACTTCCGGTACTGCATTCACAACTTCTGCTTTTAAGGCTTTAATACGTGCGGTTGGTTCGGTAAATCCTTTTGCAATCATTACAATTTTCCTCCTTCTTACTGACACAAAACTGTGCATATTAATATCTGTGAGATGATCACTCAAAAAATTATCCCATATTTCCTGTAAATCAACCATCCATGAGTTTTCATCTACTGTGCATTATACCGAATGAGCGTCCATTCTGTTGGGAATATCCGCTCCACACTCTAGGAATAATATATTGGAAAATTTATACAATTTTTGTTTTCTCAAGGTAAAAAAAGAACGTTGCTATTGCAATTTTTTGCAATAGCAACGAATTGCATCAATGCACATGGAACAATTTGCTATCATTCTTAAGAAAATTCAGACAAAAAATTCCCATTCTGCATTTTGTTATGATTTGTAAAAATCTATACTCTTCCTGTGAATTTCCAATCATTTCTTTTGATATGTCGTGTGCAGCAGTTTTTCAGAAAGCATACTCAGGGGTTCTTTAAAGAATTCCTGATAAACTGCTCCGATTTCCGGATTATCCATGGAATTTCTGTAAACTGCTCTTTCGTCCGCACTATATAAAGCTTTCATTCTTTTTTCTCTTACCGTATCCGCGACAGGAACACTTCCGCAGTCCGGTTGTCCGGCACCGCTGATACAACCGCCAGGGCAGGTCATTACTTCCACAAAATGATACCGGCCCATATCCTCTTTCATGAAGCGTTCTGCCTCTGCCGTACCATAAAGAATGCATACCCGAATTGTTTTTCCCGCAATTTTTACTTCCGCTTCCTTTCGATTTTTTAATCCTCTGACCGGACGAAGCTCGTAAAAATCATCTGGTGCCTCTTTTTTCTCCAACACTTTATAAACAGTACGCAGTGCTGCCTCCATCACTCCTCCTGTATTGCCGAAAATCATTCCGGCTCCGGTTCCCTCCCCCAGAATACTGTCAAATTTGGATGGAGTAATATGATCGATATCAATGCCTTCTTCTTTACACCATTGCACCAGTTCCTTTGTGGTAATAACGTAATCATTGTCTCTCATGTTTTCAAGTCCAAGCAGTTTTCCTGCATCACAAAGTTCCGGCCGGGCAATTTCCGCTTTTTTTGCTGTACATGGTGTCACGGCAACTGATACGATTTTTTCCGGATCAATTTTATTTTTATGAGCAAAATACGTTTTAATCACAGCTCCCTGCATACCAATCGGACTTTTTGCCGTGGAAAGATGATCCGTCATATCCGGATGGAAATTTTCCATATATTTCACCCAGGCAGGGCAGCAGCTTGTAAACTGTGGAAGAGGTGCATTTCCAGTGATAATACGGGACAAAAGTTCAGACCCTTCCTCCATGATCGTTAAATCTGCCGCAAAAGTAACATCCAGTACATAATCTGCTCCCAATGCTCTTAACGCTCCCACCATCTCATCCTGGGCAAATGTTCCGGGTTCTTTCCCAAATCCATCGGCAAAGCCAACACGAACGGACGGAGAAGTGGAAAATACTACAATTTTCTCCGGATCTTTCACTAACTCTTTCACTATATTATAATGAGGTCTGCCGGTTATCGCCTTTTCCGGACAGACAGCACTACACTGTCCGCATCCGATACATTTGTATTCCTCCCCATTGTGGAAGGAATATCTGGCTCCGACTCCAATCTCTTCCTCACATATAGAAAAACAATGTCCACACTCACTACATAATGCCTCATCCTTGACGATGGCAGGATTACATGTATCTACAGGAATCACGAGAGGAGTTATTCTGTCCATCAACATATTGCCTCTCCCCCTTTATCAAGCCCGAGCCCTTTTCTCTTTTCTTTAATAATCTCCTCAAATTTATCTGCGGCAGCATCCACATCTCCTTCAATGATCAACTGTCCACCGGTAATCTCCTTCAATGCCTCAGTAAGTACTGTAACTGCGATTTTACTTCCTGTAACAAACGGGGACAGTGCAAGATGCAGAGGAAATCCAAGTGCCAGTGCATAGGCCCCATCCGCCAGAGCCTGTTCTTCCAGCCACTGTGGTGCACTGATTACAACCGGAAGCTGCGGAAGATCTACATCGAGTGCCTTTGCCAGGGCGCAGGCTGTCAGCTCAATTCTCCCAATTGCCAGACAAGGACCAAAATTCAATACCGGAGGAACTCCCAGAGCAGTACAGACTTCCTTAAGTCCACTTCCGCAAAGCTCAATTGCATCCATTGTCATTAATCCGCAATTTTCCAGACCACCGCAGGTACAACCTGCCGAAAGAACCAGCATATCTTTCTTAATCAGTTCTTTTGCCAGCTCTACTGTAAAGACATCATGTCCTTTTGCCCTTAAGTTTGAGCATCCCACAATTCCAACAATTCCTTTGATTTTTCCAGATGCAATTGCATTGATTAACGGGTCAAGAGACCCTCCGAGGGCGGCAACCAGTGTATCCTCAGAAAGTCCGGTAATGGATTTTTCAAATCCATGATGTGCCATTGCATTCACTCTCTTCTCTCCTCTGGCAGGTGCAATCCCGCTGATTTTTTCTTTCCGGTTCTTAAAACCGCAAAGAGCTGCTGCAATAATTTCACTGGAAATCTTTTCTTTTTCTTCTGCACAATAGGGGATCAGTTTTGCATTGACTTTTTTCGCCACATCATCAAGACATAACATCGGAATTTCCAACTTTTCACAAATTGGTTCAATTCCCGGAATGGAACAGTTAAATTCAGAAACAACAAGATCCACACATCCCGTCATCAAAACTGCCTCACTTGTATAATTATTTCCCGCATGTCCACAGTACACACCTTTATAACATTCTGACCGTGCCTGATAATCCTGGCCTACACAGGTACACCCCACAATACGAATTCCTTTTGCTCCAACCAGTTCTGCCGATTTCTGTATAATCTCTGTTTCCAGCTTCTCCTCAAGATCCGCAAACATGGACTGTTGATGCCCGGTAATCATAATATTTACATACTCAGGATCGATAATGCGTAATCCAACAGGATCCATGCTAATCTGCGGACATCCCATAATAATATCATTCATCAAATTGGTGAGAATCAGGCCATAATTTCCTGTAGAAATCCCCAGACGAAGACATTGAAGAAGCATATCCATGGGATCCGAATTTAAATTTGTAGATGTTTTTACAACCGCATTAAAAATTTCATCTTTCGCACCACCGGGCAGAATTCCAAGCTTTTTCCACAAATCATACCTTTTTGGTAAAGCAATCTTTTCTATCAGCTCCATTTTTTCTTCATACGGTTTTCTCAAATCGGCAAGTACCGCTTCTGCAATCATTTCTGCTGTTTTGGCACAGCTTTCCGTACATCCCGGGTGACATTCTCCACAGCAGTTTATCTGCAAAATTCCAGCCAGTTTGGCTACTGCTTCTTTATTCGGAAATGGTTCGCCGGAAACAAGATACTCCTGTGCCATCTCCTTTAGCCGCTTTGCGGTGTTTTCCACAACATGGGTATAACATCCGGATCCTGCCGCCACCTGACGCAAAAAATTTCTACAGGCGATCGTATCAGCGTCTGCACCACAAACCCCTTTTGGTTTTGATGGAGACAGGCGGCATGGTCCGTTTGAACACAGACGGCAGCAGACCCCCTGCAAACCGTATCCACATTTATTCTGCTGTTTCACCATCCGGTGATGGGAAGTATCCATTGGTGCACTTTCCAGATACCCTTCGAGTACCTTGTCTGCACTGCTACAAATTGCATCTGACATTATATTCTCCTCCTTACCTTGATAATTATTATAATTATATCAATATATCTCTGTTTTCTTTTGTATAATTCTTTCAGAAAATGAGGAATTTTAGTGACCTATGTTCTGTTATTTTTCCATAATTTATTTTTGTTATTACCATTTTTTTCATACAATTTGCATTATAATATTCAAAAATAGAAGGATATATTTTTCAAATGTCGTTTTTTTTCAATAATTTGTTCGACATAAAATCATATTCAGAAAGAAGGAAACCATTATGCTGGAAATTAACAATCTGGAAAACTGGACAAAAAATTATTTTTCAAAACCGGAAAATCAGGAGAAAGCAAAAAAAGCCTGTGAACGATATGACCGTCTTATGGTGAAAAACATCAAACGACAGTTAAACAGTGGAGCCGAAAAAATTTCGCTTGAACAGGCTTGCGCAGATGATCCGGGTAAATGTCTGGAAAAAACAAAATATGAAACCATTCCATTTGTAAAAATTGGTGATAAAAAAGGAGAGCTTAAAATAAATTTACTGGAACAGACTACAGAATTCATTGAGGAAAAATAGGATTGTTTTATCTCTCTGCTCGATTATTTGCTAATAAAATAAAAAAAGTCCTCATTTTATAATATTATTCCAAATTCATAAAATGAGGATTTTTTACTAAAGGTTTTACTTATTCTTTTTATTTTTCATCCCAGTATTTCATCATCAGTTCATTTAACCGTGACCACTCTTCATATCTTTTTTCATATATCGGGAAAGTACTCTCATCCGGCATCACCGGTTTTTTTACCTTGACTGCTTTTTCAAAAGCATCTTCATAGTCCCTGTAAACTCCTGCCCCGATTCCTGCCGCGATTGCTACTCCCTGAGCACCGGTTTCCTCACAGTCTACACCAACAATTGGTACCTGCAGGACATTCGCAAATATCTGACTCCACACATGGCTCTTTGCAATTCCTCCGGTAAGCCTGATTTCTTTTACAGGAAGACCCGCATTTCGCAGGAAATCCACATGGTATTTATGAATAAAAGCAACGCCTTCTGCAACAGCATAACAAATTTCCGCATATG
>JALFIK010000174.1 GCA_022776205.1 Eubacterium sp. | reverse complement strand
AGAAGAGAATTATTATTTATCTGTCTGTCGGGACTGGCAACGGGAGGCTCCTGGCTTTGCTATTACCGGGCACTTCAGGAAGGACCGGCCAGTGTGGTTGTACCAATAGATAAATTAAGCATTCTTGTGACCATTGCTTTTTCTTATATTGTTTTTCATGAAAAACTTTCAAAAAAGGCTGCAATTGGTGTACTTCTCATTACAGCAGGAACATTGATGATGGTAATGCTTTAGAAGATACGACAGCTTAGAGGAGAGAAAAAATGACATTTGAGGAAATGAAGAAAAAAGGAATCAAGGGGTTTAAGACGATTATTTTTGGTCGGACATTATTTGTGATCCTTGCTTTTCTTGTTCAATTTGCCCTGATCATCACTTCTTTTTTGTATTTAAAAGATTACAGTATTTTCGTGTACGGGGTTTTTATCATCATCGGAATTTTTGTGATCCTTCATTTGTATAATGGAAGAGAAACACCGGAGTTTAAACTGGTCTGGATGTTGCCGATTCTTATTTTCCCGGTATTCGGGGCTATATTTTATCTCTATATTTATATGCAGCCCGGAACAAAATTGATTCGGAAACGTCTGGATTATCTGACCGGGCAGACAAAAAAATTTGTCGTCCAGGATGAAAAAGTCCGAGAGAGATTTCAAACAGAAGAAAGTGCTATGTCAGGCTTTGTCCGGTATATGTACGACTATGGGCACTGTCCGGTATATGACCGGACGGAGGCAGTTTTTTATCCTTTGGGAGATTACCAGTATAAAGATATTTTAACCGAATTAAAAAAGGCGGAAAAATTTATTTTTCTGGAATTCTTTATTGTGGAAGAAGGACATATGTGGGATTCCATTCTGGAGATATTGAAGCAGAAAGTAAAAGAAGGTGTGGAAGTCCGTTTTATGTATGATGGAATGTGTGCGCTGGCTCTCGTTCCTTACTTTTATCCGAAAATGCTTGAAGAAGAGGGAATCCGTTGTAAAATGTTTTCCCCAATCCGTCCGGTCTTTTCTTCCCATTATAATAACCGGGATCACAGGAAAATCCTTGTTATTGATGGTAAAGTTGCTTTTACCGGAGGAACAAATCTTGCCGATGAGTATATTAATGAGAAAGAACGGTTTGGGCACTGGAAGGATACCGCCATCAAAATAGAGGGAAAAGCCGTAGAAAAATTCACCTATCTTTTCCTTGAAATGTGGAATATTTCAGAGCAGAGTCTGGAAGATTATGAGAGATACCGTTCCCCGGAAATGAACCAGATCAGGCAGGATGGTTATTTTATCCCTTACGGTGTCAGTCCTTTTGGAAGCGAAAGAATCGGGAAAAGAGTTTATCTGGATATTCTCAATACAGCGCAGCATTATGTACATATTATGACACCATATCTGATTCTTGATTATGAAATGATGATGGCACTGGTGTATGCGGCCAAAAGAGGTGTGGATGTAAAGATCATCATGCCCCATATACCGGATAAAAAATATGCATTTTATGTTGCTAAAACCTATTATAATGAGCTTCTGGAAGCAGGTATTTCTATTTATGAATACACACCGGGGTTTGTCCACGCAAAAATCTTTGTAAGCGATGACGAGAAGGCTGTGGTTGGTACCGTAAATCTGGACTATCGAAGCTTTTATCATCATTTTGAGTGCGGCATTTTCCTTTATAAAAATTCCGAGATAGCTGAGATTGAAAAGGATTACGGGAATACACTGGAAAAATGTCAGATTGTTACGGAAGAAGATTATGGAAAACAGAAATTAATCTGCCGGATTATTGGGAAAGTTCTTCGGATCTTCGCACCGTTGATGTAAATACAGCAGGAGGAAACAAAAATGAATTTTGATTTTGACACAGTAATTGACAGAAAAGGAACAAATAGCGTGAAATTTGATTTTGCCGCACAAAACGGCATGCCGGAAGACGTCTTGCCCATGTGGGTTGCGGACATGGATTTTAAAACATCACCGGCAATCATTGAAAAAATGCATGAAAAAGTGGAATATGGAATTTTTGGTTACAGCGAGGGAAAAGAAGATTATTTTAGGGCTCTGTCCTCCTGGTATCGAAACCACTTTGGCTGGGAAGTAAAAAAAGAATGGCTGGTAAAAACACCGGGCGTCGTATTTGCTGTAGCCATGGCTATCCGTGCTTTTTCCCATGAGGGAGATGGCATCCTCATTCAGCCACCGGTATATTATCCATTTAAAAATATGATTGAAAAAAATAAGAGAACCCTGGTGAATAATCCTCTTAAGCTTGTAAACGGTCATTATGAAGTGGATTTTGAAGACTTTGAAAAGAAAATTAAGGATAAAGAAAACAAGGTGAAAATATTTATTCTCTGTAATCCACACAACCCGGGCGGAAGAGTCTGGAAAGAGTGGGAACTGCAAAAGATGGGGGAAATTTGTATGCAAAATCATGTCCTTGTGATCAGTGATGAAATTCACAGTGATTTTATCTGGGAGGAGAATAAGCATACTGTGTTTGCCTCACTTTCCCCGGAGTTTGCGGATAATTCCATCACCTGTACCTCTCCAAGTAAAACATTTAATCTGGCTGGTCTGCAGATTTCCAATATTTTTATTCCAAATCAGAAGTTAAAGAGGGCGCTTCGGGAAGAAAAACTGGCAACGGGTTATGAGGAACCGAGTGTCATGGGACTGGTTGCCTGTCAGGCAGCTTATGAGGGAGGCGAAGAATGGCTTAGAGCTGTAAAAGAGTATATCTGGAACAATTTTCTCTTCTTAAATGAGTACATTGAAACAAATATTCCTCAGATTCATGTGATGAAACCGGAAGGAACTTATCTTGTATGGCTTGATTTTCGGGAGCTTGGACTTTCTGAAGAGCAAAAACAGGAATGCATTATAAATAAAGCTCATCTCTGGTTTGATACCGGTTCCATGTTTGGAAAAGAAGGAGAAGGTTTTGAGAGAATCAATATTGCCTGTCCGAGAAAAACCCTTAAAGAGGCACTTACAAGATTAAAAGAAGCGCTCTCGTAAAAGAACGCTTCAAAAAGCAAAGGAAGATTACAGACGGCCTTCCTTCATTGCATCCAGTGCGATAAGAAGGCTGTCAAAGATTCTGCCACCACATAGTTCTTCTATTTCCTTCGTCGGGGGATTGAGATCAGGGATCATAACAGTGGCACAACCGGCTGCCGCACCGGCACGGATTCCGTTGAAACCATCTTCAAACACATAACATTCTTTTGGATCAAGTCCCATTTTCTCAGCCGCAAGAAGGAAAATTTCCGGATTTGGCTTTCCGAAATGAACATCTTCTCCGCTGACTACAATGTCAAAATAATTGATCAGTTTCGTATTTTTAAGATTTTGAATAATCGTATTTTTATTGCTGCTACTGGCAATGGCAATTTTCACACCATTTTCTTTCAGATAAGAAATCATCTCATGAATTCCGGGTTTTTCTGGTGTACTTGTTTTTAAATAATGCTCTATAGGATCAACGCAGGCAGCTTTAAATTCTATAGCATCAACGCCGGGATAATACTGACGGATCAGTTCAAGCATCATCTCTCCACTTGTGCCGCAGACTGCCTGAGGAAACATTGGGTCTGGAACTCTGCCAAAAGCAATGGCTGTATTCTTCCAGCTCTCTCTATACAACCGCTCCGTGTCAAAGAGCAGGCCATCCATATCAAAAATTACACCTTTTTTCATTTGTTACTCCTTTATTCGAAAATCCTTTGACAAAAAACATGCATATCATATAACAAAATCTGGGGAAATTCAAGAGAAACCTGCGAAATATCTTACATTTTGTTTTTCTTAACGCTTGGAGTATTTCTTCAGAATTTATATTAAGAAAAATAAAATTTTCATGAAACATGTATACAAAGAAGAAAAAGTATGTTAAAATAATATCGTTAAAAATAATACAAGCTTTTTTCTAAAGGAGGAGAAGAATGAGTCGTTTTACATTACCAAGAGATGTTTATTATGGGGCAGGTTCACTGGAGGAACTGAAGAACTTAAAAGGAAAGAAAGCTGTTCTTGTTGTCGGTGGCGGTTCAATGAAACGTCAGGGCTTTTTAGATAAAGCCGTTGGGTATCTTGAAGAGGCTGGGATGGAAGTAAAGCTTTTTGAAGGTGTGGAACCGGATCCATCAGTGGAAACTGTTATGAAGGGTGCTGAAGTAATGCGTGAATTCGAACCGGACTGGATTGTATCCATGGGTGGAGGTTCCCCAATCGATGCAGCAAAGGCTATGTGGACATTTTATGAATATCCTGAAACAACCTTTGAAGATCTTTGCATCCCATTCAATTTCCCAGAATTAAGAAAGAAAGCAAAATTTGCAGCAATCCCAAGTACATCCGGTACTGCAACGGAAGTTACTGCTTTCTCTGTAATTACAAACTATGAGACTGGTGTAAAATATCCGCTGGCTGATTTTGAAATTACACCGGATGTTGCCATTGTTGATCCTGATCTGGTTGCAAATCTTCCGGTGAAACAGGTAGCTTATACCGGAATGGATGCTCTTACTCATGCGATTGAGGCATATGTATCTACATTAAATGGACCGTTCACGGATCCCCTTGCCCTGCAGGCAATCGAAATGGTATTCGATTATCTTCCGGCTTCTTACCGTGGAAATAAAGAGGCCAGAGAAAATATGCACTACGCACAGTGCCTTGCAGGAATGGCCTTCTCCAATGCCTTACTCGGCATCGTTCATTCCATGGCACATAAGACCGGAGCAGCTTTTTCTACAGGACATATTCCTCATGGATGTGCAAATGCGATTTATCTGCCATATGTTATTAAATACAATGCAAAGGATACTGTGGCAGCAGGACGTTATGCAGAAATTGCCCGTCGTATGGGACTTCCTGGAACAAGTCAGAAAGCCCTCATCAACAGTCTCTGTGAAAAAATAGACGAATTTAATGTTCAGCTGAACATTCCAAAGACATTAAAAGACTTTGGAATCGATGAAGAAGAATTTAAAGAAAAAGTGGCTAAAATTGCAGAGCTCGCTGTTGGCGATGCATGTACCGGATCGAATCCGCGTCCGATCACACCGGCAGAGATGGAAAAATTATTAACCTGTACATATTATGGTACAGAAGTTGACTTCTAAAAAGCAAGAATAGAATAACCGAAAAGAACGCATGGGATAAAACGTCTTATGCGTTCTTTCTATTTATTAAGATCTATTGTTTTGTATAATATGCACAAAAAATCAGAGCATTTTTAGGATAAAAATAAAATAGAACAATTATTTTAAAAATGGTATAATGTGGTATTAAGAAATTAAACCATTCATTTGTTATTATGTATATCCTGGGGATTGGCCCGGAGTTTCTACCAACTGCCATAAAGAGTTGACTACATATTTTTGTAGCCAATTTTTTTTTAAATTAAGTGGCGCTGAAAGTTTTAATACATAAAGGTAATGGATAGGAAGGAGAACAAGATGAAAGTAGTAGGCCAAGGGAAAACACGTGTGGATGCTTTTGGAAAAGTGACCGGGGAAGCGAAGTATACTGCAGATCTGGAGCCAAAAGATATTCTTCACGGAAAGGTTGTTCACTCCACCATCGCCAATGGGCTGGTAAAGAGCTTTGATTTAGAAGAAGCGTTAAAGGTTCCGGGAGTTGTAAAGATAATAACCTGTTTTGATGTGCCGGATACTCAGTTTTCTACGGCCGGGCATCCCTGGAGTGTTGAACTGGGGCATCGAGATATCAGTGACCGTAAGTTATTAAATCAAAGAGTGCGTCTGTACGGAGACGATATCGCAGCTGTCATTGCGGAAAATGAGGTGGCAGCAGCACGGGCTGCTCGTCTGATTAAAGTTGAGTATGAAGAATACGAACCGATTGTGACAGTGGAAGCGGCCATGAAGGAGGGAGCCACACCGCTTCATCCGGACATCCGAAAAGATAATGTGCTCGTTCATTCTCATATGACAATGGTTCGTTCGGATTTTACTTTTGAAGAAGGGCTTAAGGAAGCTAGAGAAAAATATGGGGAGGATAATATTGTCGTTCTTGAGGAAACGTACCGTACTCCTCGAATTTCCCACTGTCATATTGAACTTCCCGTATCCTGGGCATATGTGGATACAAATGGGAAAGTAACAATCACTTCTTCCACCCAGATTCCTCATATTGTGCGAAGATGTACAGCACAGGCACTGGGGATTGATATTGGAAAGGTGCGTATCATCAAACCATATATTGGCGGAGGATTCGGAAATAAACAAGATATGCTTTATGAGCCATTAAATGCACTGATGACTTTGGCGGTAGGCGGTCGTCCGGTCAGACTTGAAATCAGCCGGGAGGAGGCAATTTATGCAACAAGAACGCGCCATGCCATTGAAGGACGCACAAAAGGTATCGTAACAAAAGACGGACGCGTACTTGCCAGAAAGCTGGAAGCTTATGCCAATAATGGAGCTTATGCTTCCCACGGGCATGCAATCTGTGCAAACTGTGGAAATGTCTATAAAGGTTTGTACCGGGATGAACTTGGAACGGAAGTAGATTGTTACACCGTTTACACTTCTTCACCTACAGCAGGTGCCATGAGGGCTTACGGAATTCCGCAGTCTGTATGGATCGCGGAATGTCAGGCAGATGATATGGCGGAAGCAATCGGCATGGACCCCCTGGAATTTCGTTTAAAGAATTGTGTGCAGGACGGTTATATTGATCCTGCCAATGGAATCCGCTTTTATTCCTATGGTCTTGACGAGTGTTTAAAGCGTGGCCGTGAATATATCAAATGGGATGAAAAGAGAAAAGCATATGCGAACCAGTCCGGTCCGGTCCGCCGTGGTGTTGGTATGGCAATGTTTATGTATAAGAGTGGAGTATATCCTTTTTCTCTCGAAACAGCTGCAGTCCGTATGGTATTAAATCAGGACGGTTCCATTCAGCTTTCCATGGGTGCTACAGAAATCGGTCAGGGTGCCGATACTGTATTTACCCAGATGGCGGCAGAGTCGACCGGAATTTCTTTTGACCGGGTATATGTTGTGTCTACACAGGATACGGATACGACCCCGTTTGATACCGGTGCCTATGGTTCCAGACAGACTTATGTGTCCGGTATGGCATGTAAGGCATGTGGGGAAGAACTGCGTCGTAAAATTCTCGATTATGCGGCTTATATGCTAAATCATGATGTGAGTGATATTTCAAAGACCGTTTATGCCGATTTGGTAAAGGCGGCCGCAGAGAATGTGCGTGAGACTTTGGGGCTTCACGGAGAAGACGAGATTACCGGAGAAATGCTTGATATTGTCGATAGCAAAGTTGTGGTATCCGGCGGAAAACCGGAGCTGTTTGATGTTTCTGTTGTGGCAGAGGTCGCTTTTTATTCTCTCGACCGTTCTGTTCACATCACTGCTGAAATAACTCACCAGTGTAAAAGTAATACTTTTGCATCCGGGTGCTGTTTTGTAGATATTGAAGTGGATATGCCTCTTGGAATCGTTACGGTGAAAGATATTATCAATGTTCATGATTCCGGCAATCTGATAAATCCTGAAACAGCAAAGGGACAGGTTCATGGAGGAATGAGCATGAGTCTTGGATTTGGACTTTCAGAAGAACTTCTTGTGGATGAGAAAACAGGGCGTGTTTTAAATGATAATCTTCTGGATTACAAAATGCCAACGGCAATGGATGTGCCGGATTTAAAAGCAGATTTTGTTATTAAGAATGATCCTACCGGACCATACGGAAATAAGGCATTAGGAGAACCGCCGGCAATTCCTGTTGCTCCGGCAATTCGCAATGCGATTCTTCATGCTACCGGTGTACATATGAATACTGCACCTATGACACCACAGCGGTTAATTGAAAAATTCAGAGAGCAGGGCCTGATCTGATGAAATAAAAGGAGAGTCATTATGTTTGATATACAATCATTTTATGAGGCATCCAGTGTGGAGGATGCCATTGATGCCCTAGTAAGGAATCCGAATGCCGAAATCATAAGCGGAGGAACTGACGTTCTTATTCGTGTGCGTGAGGGAAAGGATGCCGGCAAATCTCTTGTGTCCATTCACAATATAAAGGAGTTAAAGGGAGTCAGCCTGTTAGAAAACGGAGATATACAGATTGGAGCAGGAACGGCATTTTCACATATTACGAATGATCCGATTATCCAGCGTTATATTCCTATGCTTGGGGAGGCCGTTGATACAGTAGGCGGTCCGCAGATTCGAAATATGGGTACGATTGGTGGAAATATCTGTAATGGAGCAACTTCTGCGGATTCCGCTTCCACAATGTGGACTCTGGAAGCAGATCTTGTTCTGGAGGGACCAGAAGGGCGAAGAACCGTGCCAATTGATAAATTTTATACAGGGCCGGGTCAAACAGTGAGAGAACGTACGGAAGTATGCAGGTGTTTTCTGATTCATAAGGAATCGTATGAAGGATGGTATGGACAATATATAAAATATGGAAAGAGGAGAGCAATGGAAATTGCGACGCTGGGCTGTGCGGTAAGAGTAAAGCTTTCCGAAGATAAAAAAACAATAGAAGACGTGCGTCTGGGCTATGGTGTTGCCGGCCCGACTCCGTTACGCTGCAAAAAAGCAGAAGAAGTTCTTAAGGGCAGCAGCATAAACGACAGGGATGCAATAATCCAATTCGCCAAAACTGCACTGACCGAAGTAAACCCACGTAGCTCCTGGAGGGCCTCCAGAGAATTTCGCCTTCAGTTAATTGAAGAACTGGCCAAACGAGGCCTGGTTGCAGCAGTAAAGAAAGCGGGAGGTGAGATTTGTGCTTAAAATTGTACATATGAAGGTAAATGGGAAAGAGAAAGAATTGGCAGTGGACGAACGGGAATCACTTCTGGATACGTTAAGGAACCGTCTGGGTCTTACTTCTGTAAAAAAAGGCTGTGAAGTGGGTGAATGTGGCGCCTGTACAGTACTGGTCAATGGAGAAACTGTTGACAGCTGCATTTATCTGACTATGTGGGCGGATGGAAAAAGTGTGATGACGGTGGAGGGGCTGAAAGGGGCGAACGGAGAGCTGTCGCTGATTCAGAAAGCTTTTATTGAGGAAGCCGCTGTCCAGTGCGGATTCTGTACACCCGGTTTAATTATGAGTGCTGTTGAAATTGTGGGTACCGGAAAAAAATATAACCGTGATGAACTGCGAAAGCTGATTTCCGGTCATTTATGCCGTTGCACCGGCTATGAGAAAATTCTGGATGCGATGGAACGAATCGTGGAAGAGGTTTACCGCACGACGCATACGGAACCATAATTGTTATTTGGGGAAAAGGGAAATTCGAAAAATTCCAGAATTGAGAGAAGAAGACAGATGAAAAAAGTTAAAATTACAGTTATGAAAATAGGATGTTATAAAGATTTGATGGAACAGTACGAAAATCCGATTCCGCATACCTGCGATATGCAGCTGGGACAGGAGTTTATTGCAAATGGGTGGGAAAAACCGGAAAATTTCTGCGACAGTGCGTGGGATACGATTTCCCCTTTTGTTATGACACTGGCCCATGGCGGTGAGAATTTTTATGATGGCTGGATGAAAAATCCAAAATCAGCTATGATTTCGTGTAACGACGGTTTTCGACCGGTAAGTTTTCTTCTTGAAGTGATAGAGGAATGAGTGATCAAATTGTTCGATGAAATAATGGAATAAGGATGAGATTATTTCCGTAATCATTGATAGAAGGTACAAAGGGAGCGTCGCAGTCACGGTTCAAATGGCCGTAACTTAAGACGCTCCCCTTTCATGTTTCATGTAAACTAAAGTAGTTATTTTTCACCTGCATCGAGTGGCAGGAAGGAAATCAACAGATCTTCTGCATTGACCTGGTCTCCGGATTCCACGTAAATCTTATCAACTATGGCATCCATTGTGGCCATGACAGTGGTTTCCATCTTCATTGCTTCCACAGTCATAAGAGGTGTGTTTTCTTCCACATGATCCCCCTCTTTGACAAGGATTTTATCAACGGTTCCCGGAATTGTGGAACCTAAATGCAGAGGATTGGATTTGTCTGCTTTTAATTTACGGTCTGCTTTAACCTCCTTGTTTCTGTCCGTAATTTTAATTTCCCGTACGGAACCATTCACTTCAAAAGTCAGCGTGCGAATGCCCTGTTCATCGGCATCAGACATATCTATAAATTTGATGATCAGTTCCTTACCTTCCCCGATTTTCAGTGTGGTTTCCTCACCTTTACGAAGCCCGTAGAAATATACATGGCTTTCGAGACGGGAGACATCATTATAGGCTTCAAAATGTTCGCAGTAATCTTCATATACTTTTGGATAAAGGGCATAGCTTAATGCTTTCTGTTCCATCTCATAATCACTGAAAGCAGACATATCAAATTTTTCTTTCAGATGCTTTTTAATTCCTTCAAAATCAACGTCCGGAAGCAGAGAACCCGGTCGGACAGTGATTGGCTCCTGTCCCTTCAGAACATAGGATTGCAGCTCTTTCGGGAATCCGCCGTCCGGCTGTCCCATCATCCCTTTAAAGTAATCTACCACGGAATCCGGATAAGAAAGATTTTTACCTTTTTCCAGGATGTTGTCTTTATTCAGACCATTTTTCAGCATGAAAATGGCAAGATCTCCGACTGCTTTGGAGGAAGGAGTTACCTTTACGATATTTCCGAGAAGATCATTGGCTTCTTTATAAAGCTGTTTGATTTCCTCAAAGTTATCTGCAGCACCCATTTCCTGAACCTGTGCAAGGAGATTGGAGTACTGACCGCCCGGAATTTCATATTTATAAATTTCTGTATTCGGGGAATCCATCTCGCTTTCAAAGGTTTTATATAGTTTACGGGTACGGCCGTAATATTGGCTTAATTCATTCAGTTCCTCAAAATCAAGGCCGGTATCCCGCTCCCGTCCCCGGAGTGCTTCAACGACTGCGTTCATGGAAGGCTGGCTGGTCAGAGAGCTCATGGATTCAATGGCAAGATCGGCAATATCCACACCGGCTTCGGCGGCCATTAATACGGTACTGACCCCGTTGCCCGTGGAATCGTGAGTATGAATGTTGACCGGTACATGAAGTTCGGACTTTAACGTTCCAAAAAGTTCCTTTGCCGCATATGGTTTCAGAAGACCTGCCATATCCTTAATTGTAATAATGTGACATCCAAGAGACTCCAGCTCTTTTGCCTTATCCACATAATAATCCAGAGTATATTTCGTTTCCTTCGGGCTTGACATATCGCCGGTATAACAGATGGCACCTTCAACAATTTTTCCCGTTTTCAGTGCTTCTTCAATTGGCATTTTCATGTTTTCAATCCAGTTCAGACTATCGAAAATACGGAATACATCTACTCCTTTTTCTGCCGAAATGCGAATAAATTCTTTGACAACATTATCTGGGTAGTTGCTGTAGCCGACGGCATTGGAAGCCCGGAGAAGCATCTGGATCAATGTATTCGGCATACGTTCCCGAAGAAGTTCCAGTCTTCTCCATGGAGATTCTTTTAAAAAACGGTAAGCAGTATCATAGGTGGCACCACCCCAGGCTTCTACAGAAAAGGCATTTGCCATAAAAGCATTAGCAGCCCTGGCAGCACCGGCCAGATCCTTTGTTCTCATTCTCGTGGCCACCAGGGACTGCTGTGCATCACGCATAGTCGTATCTGTGATGTAAAGTTTCTTTTCTTTTAAAATTTTCTGCGTAAAACCTTTTGCCCCCAGTTTCAGAAATTCGTCTCTGGAGCCGTGGATTTCTTTTGATTCATCATAAACCGGAAGAATCCGATTTTCAAAAAATGGTTTTTCACCCTTTGCAACATTGACAATCTTATTTCCCAGGAATTCCAGAATCTTTGTGGCCCTGTCCTGACTAATCGTCAGATCAAAAAGCTCCGGGGTATGTTCGATAAAATCAGTATAGCAGGCACCATCCCGGAAAACTTTATGATTTAACACGTTAATCAGAAATGGAATATTTGTTTTAACTCCACGAATACGGATTTCCTTTAAAGCGCGGAGAGATTTGCAGATTGCACCGGAAAAGGTTCTGTCGTGGGAGATTACTTTTACTAGTAAACTATCATAGTATGGAAGAATATTTGCACCCGTATAGGAATTACCTCCGTCGAGACGCACGCCATAACCGGAGCCGGAACGGTACACGGTAATTTTACCCGTGTCCGGAAGAAAATTATTTGCCGGGTCTTCTGTTGTGACTCTTGTCTGAATGGAATATCCGTTGCATTGAATGGATTCCTGAGAAGGAATGCCAATTTCACAGGAAGAGAGAGGATAACCCTCTGCGATTAATATTTGTGTCTGGACAATA
>JALFIK010000179.1 GCA_022776205.1 Eubacterium sp. | reverse complement strand
ATCTTTTACCTGTTCTGTCTTTTTATAGTTTTCCATCAGGGAATCAATCTGACTTTGCACCTCATCCTTCGAGGCAGTGACATCCTCTTTGGAAATATTAATTGCAGAATAATCACATAATGTCACATAATCTGTCGCATTTACCCCCTCGAGTGTACCATCCTCATTCAACCCTTTTCCAAAATTAACCGAAGAAGTTGCTGTTTCTTCCTGTGTCGTTGCCTCCGGTGCTTTCTTTGTATTTGTGCATGCTGTGGTCATACCGGCACAAAGCATGACGGCAAGTGCACATACTGCCATTTTCTTCATAATTTCATTCCTTTCCAGATTTATTTTTCCTCATTTTTTAATTCTTCTAAAATCTGCGCTTCCAACGGTTCTGCAATGACTGCTCCCTTCACCAGTGCCTTTCTCGCAAAGGTAAGTGCCTTTTCCAGGGACCGATCTACCCCCTGTCCTTTATGATACATCATGGCAAGGCTGTAGTATGCCATACGATGTTCCGCCAGCTCTGCCGCATTCATAAAACAGGCAGCCGCTTCTTCAAACTGCCCGGAATGATAATATTTCGTTCCCATCTGGTACATCTTTTTTGCCTTTGGCATCTCTTCCTCCAGATCTTTTTCTTTTTCCAGCTGAAAAGCTCTGGCAATCTTACGGACTTTCAGAACCGATTTCTCATATTTTGTATTTACCTCATAATTTCCATCCTCTTTTCTAAGCAAAAGAGTCTGGGTGGAAAGTCCCGAAAGCAGATAATTCATATAATCATCCAGCTTTGCAAGTGGAACCGTTGTTCCAAGAATCCTTCTGGTCTGCTCAAGATCCACAATATGATTTTCCTTAAGAGGAAGCTGTCCCACAAAAAAAACAGAATGCTTCATCACATTCTTTTTCTCCTGTGCATCTGATGCATTCTGCACCATATCGTACATCTTTTTTATATTATCTTTCTCCAGTGTCTTGCCGGACATCATCTCTCTTATTTTCGTACCTTCCACTGCCATATATTTCTCTCCTCAACTGTTTTTCTAAAAATTAATCTCTCAAATTAACAGACATACTTAATAAAATTATATTCTTATCAAAAATGCTTGTCAATAGCACTCTTCCTATAACAGGAAAAAGTCCTCCCGGATTTCTTCCCATGAAACCACTGTTAATGGCATTTTCTCTTCGGTAAAATGATCCGCACAAACTGCGATTTCATACTCCCCAAAAATATCCTTCCTGAATTGTTCCGTCATCGGTTTGCCATCCCGAATGATTTCCATTCTTTCCGGCATAATACTGATATGGTCAAGGAGCAGGGAAAGTCCTTCTCCCGTCTTTTTTGCATAACTTTCCCGCATCATCCAAAGGCGGGTAAAGAGTTCTTCCTTTTCCCGCCCGGCACAGGACTCCAATGCTTCTGTTTCTCTTTCTGAAAAAAAACGATTTGCAATTTTCCTGTTCACCGGACGTATTTTTTCTATATCACATCCCACTTCCTTTTCCGATATCACACAGAAAATGACCGAACCGGAATGGGCAATGTTAAAACAAATTTCTTCCCTTTCCGGCTTTCCGTGAGGCCCGTAACTGTAATTCCCCGGAATATTCCGAATTCCTTCCCGTTTGAGGGCAAAGGCAAGGAGCAGCCATGCTGCCATTTCCACGATACGGTCTTCTTTTTTCACCGGACGAAGCGTCCTGTCCCATCGTTCCACCGGAAGATACTTTTTCCACTGCTCGAAATCTGCCGGATCCGGAAAATCTGTGATTTCTAAGAGATAACCCCGCATTCTCCCTCCTGTTCTTTTTTCTTTTCTTCCCATACATCCCGCACAGCAAGGGATGTGACACTTAAAATAATTATAAGAATTCCAATAAGATCTGCTGTTGCAAACCTTTCATGAAGGATAGATACCGTAAGCACAGTGGACACCAGAGGTTCCATACAGGCAAAAAGGCTGCTTTTTACCGGGCCAAGATAAACGACTCCTTTCAAAAAGCATCCAAACGCACAGATTGTCCCGATCACAATGACGACAGCAACCATGCCTACGGTATACCCATCCCATTTTCCCGGCACTTCCCAAAATCTTGACAACGGAAAGAGTAAAATACCTCCCACAAGCATTCCCCATCCAATCACGATGGCAGAGCCAAATCTCTTTAACATCTTAACGGGCCACATTGTATAAAACGTTACGGCTGCTGCGGAAAAAAGGCCGAGTAGTAAAGCTTTTTTTGAAAGAACGAGAGTGTGGACATCCCCGTGGGTTGCCATGAGAAATACTCCCCCGATCACAGCAACCAGCACTGCCATATCAAGAATTTCCGGCATCTTTTTTTCCATAAAAAGCGTAAGGAGCATTATAATCGCCGGAGAAATATACTGAAGAACCGTAGCTGTTGCAGGATTGGAATACTGAACACAGCAAAAATAAGAAAGCTGGCAGGCCATCATCCCAAACGTTCCAAATAGCAGCATACTTCCCGCTGTCTTCTTGTCCTTCCACAAAGAAAAAATCTTTCCTCTGTTTTTGCAGAAGGCATACACGAGCATGAGGATTCCTCCGAAAACCAGCCTGGAAGTCACAAGCCAGTCCGCTGTAAGGCCCTTTTCATCAAAAAGAAGTTTCCCCACAACACCGGAAAATCCCCAGAAAACCCCACCAGCCACAGAAAACATGATTCCTTTTCCCTTTGTACTCATCTTTATTTCCTCCCGAAATAATACTATAAGTCATTTTTTAAAATGTGTAAAGAAACATTGCTATTTTTTCTTGACTTTTTTTTAAAAGAGTATATAATGATGATACTACGGTTCAATGAACCCCCATGGGGGCTTGTACTGGTTTCGACGGGGATTTTGAACGCGGGGCAGCCATCCGTGGCCCGGGACCACGCTAATACCCGGAATTTAAATATAAACGCTGAAGATAATTTAGCATACGCTGCCTAGTTGCAGCTGTCGGCCTTAGTTTCCCCACAGATTAAGAGTCCGGCACCGATTATGTGGGACACTCATATTCCAAAGCTTTGCGGTTTATGAAGTAATATGAAGCTACTGAAATCCGGAGTTTGTCTTTAGACGCCGGACAGAGGGAATGGAAAAATAAAGACTGTGATGGGAGATACCGTGCGGAATAAGTTTTCGGACAGGGGTTCGATTCCCCTCAGGTCCATTGATAGACCCTCTGTTTATGTGGATTTCAAGGGTCTTTACGTAAAAAAGGTAAACAAAAAAGCAACCAAAACATATATTTTCATGTATTTATATGTTTGGTTGCTTTTTTGATATAAAAATTAAGTTTCTATCCTGCTGTTTTCCTTTTTATTGAGCCATGACAACATTATCCGAGATTTCGAATCTTAAAATCTCTTGCAGCCTCTCTTTTTGCATCTTTTTTGGCAATATCCTGACGTTTATCATAGAGTTTCTTTCCTCTTGCCAGACCAATCTCCACTTTCACAAGGCTTCCCTTAAAATAAACCTTAAGGGGCATGATTGTATACCCTTTCATTTTGACCTGACCCGCCAGTCTGTTAATTTCATATTTATGAAGGAGAAGCTTTCTTGTGCGCAAGGGATCCCGATTGAATATGTTCCCCTTTTCATAGGGACTGATATGCATATGGTTAATCAGCACTTCCCCGTTATTAATCGTGACAAAGGCTTCCTTTATACTGCACTTTCCCATTCGGAGAGATTTCACTTCCGTTCCGTGGAGTGAAATCCCCGCTTCAAATTTCTCATCAATAAAATAATCATGATATGCCTTTTTATTATTGGCAATGAGTTTTACTGCCGAAGATTTTGCCATATTCCATTCCCCTCTCTGTTTCTCTGCATGATCTGTCTATATTTGATCCACTGACTTTTTTTCATATAAATGGAGAAGTTCTTCCACTTCTTCATCTTCCATCCAGTCGTTGATCATAAACTCGTCTTCCGAAAATTCTTCCTCCGAAAATTCTCTCAGTACAAAATCAATGGTACGTTCCATTTTATCCGCAGACTCCACAACAATATCCACTCTCTGCCCGAGAGTGAAAATCCGACCGCTGTGCTCTCCGATCAGTTTATAGGTTTCTTCATCAAAAATATAAAAATCATCCAGCAAACTGTTAATCGGCACAAGTCCTTCCACTGTATTCTCCAGCTCTACGAAAAAGCCCCAGGAAGTGACTCCCGAGATTACTCCGGAAAAAGATTCTCCGATAAATTGCTGCATATATTCCACTTTTTTTAGTTTCTCCACTTCTCTTTCCGCATCCTGGGCACGCCGCTCCATGACGGAACTGCGTTGTGCAACGGAAGGCAGAATCTCTTCATAATGGGAAAGCCTTTTTCGGCTGAGCTTTCCATGAATGTTTTCTTTTATAATCCGGTGGATCTGCAAATCCGGATACCGCCGGATCGGTGACGTAAAATGAGTATAATACTGGGTGGATAATCCGAAATGTCCCACATTAAGTGTCGTATATTTTGCCTGCTTCATGGAGCGCAGGGCAAGACGGCTGATGAGCGGTTCTTCCGGTTCACCTTCCAGGGAAAATAGAAGCTTCTGAATCTCCTTCGGATGAAAATTTTCCTTTCCGGTCTTCATATAATACCCAAAATTACGAATAAATGTATCCAGTTTTTTTATTTTATCTGCATCCGGTGCTTCATGAGTACGGTATATAAACGGTATTTCCTGCCAGAAATAATCCTCTGCCACCGTCTCATTGGCAAGGAGCATAAAATCTTCAATAATATCCGTTGCCACATTTCTCTCATACGGGTGAATCTCCACCGGAAAGCCGGTCTCGTCAACAATAATTTTGGATTCCGGAAAATCAAAGTCAATGGCTCCTCTTTTTCTCCGTTTTTCTTTCAAAACAACCGCGGCTTCCCTCATAAGAAAACAAAGATTTCGTATTTCCTCTCTGCATCCCTCGGGATGTTTTTCCCCATTCAGGATGGCATTCACCCCCGTATAACTCATTCGCTCATCCACATGGATTACCGATTCCGTAATGACATGATCCGTGACATTTCCATCCGGACCAAAGGTCATCATACAGCTCAGTGCCAGTCTGTCCACCCCGGCATTCAGTGAGCAGATTCCATTGGATAATTCCCGGGGAAGCATGGGAATCACCCGGTCGGTAAGATACACACTTGTTCCCCGGGCCAGTGCCTCCTTGTCAAGGGGAGAACCTTCTTTTACATAATGGGACACATCTGCGATATGCACACCCAGATAATACATCCCATCCTTCTTTTCAAGGGAGATCGCATCATCTAAATCTCTTGCATCCTCACCATCGATGGTTACCGTGAGCAGATTACGGAAATCGCTCCTTGTTCCAATCAATTTTTTCTCCACTTCCTGAGAAATCGATCCCGCTTCTCTTAAAACAGATTTGGGGAATTTTTCTTCAATATCATACGCCTTTACGATACTCGACACATCGGTGGACGGATCATCTATCTGTCCGAGAATCTCCGTGATCGTTCCCTCCGGCTTCTTCCCTTCCCCGCCAAACCCTGTCAGGCTTACTATTACTTTGTCATTATCCCTTGCACCATTCATTTTTTTCCGGGATACGAATATATCTTTATCATAATGCGGATCATCCGGAATCACAAAACCGAATTCTTTACTTTTCTGAAAGGTTCCGACTAACTTTTTACAACCTCTTTCCAGAATCTTAGTGATCATTCCCTCCGCTCTTTTCCCCTGGGAGCCTTTCTTTGTCACTTTCACGCGGACAACATCTTTATGAAGAGCCCCGTTAACATAGGCTGCCGGAATAAAAATATCCTCTTCTTCGCCTTCTACCGTCACAAAACCAAATCCCTTCTGGTTTGAGGTAAAAGTTCCGGTAAGATTTCGTTTCTCCGGTTTTACATATTTCCCCCGCGATGTCAGTTCCACACTACCCTCTGCAACAAGAGCATCCATCACTTCTTTTAACTCATTCCGGTCTTTTTGCGGCACATTCATTAAATATGCCATTTCCTTTAATTTCAAAGGAATATACTCCGGATCATAAATCATATCCTTTATGCTGTTTTTTCTCTGTTCAAATAATAGTCTGTCTTTCATATATAATAGTTTCCCCTGTTTTTTATACCTTATAAGTAAAAATTTATGACAGGTGTTTTACGTCACATAAGAAAACCGCCTCAGTTCCAATCGCGAATTGAGACGGCATTCAAATAGTTTCTGCAAATTACTGGAAGACCTTCAGGCTGAGGCCAATGGCTACCACAAAGAATAACACTCCAAGAAAAGCGGTAATTCTTTCCAGTTTTCCCTCTTTTGTACGGCCACGGTTCTTCTTCACATAAGAATCAACCTGACCACTTAATGCTCCAAAGCCTGAATTCTTACCTTCCTGCATCATTACTATAACAATTAACGCGATACTTATTAACATAAACAAAATTGTTACGAATGTCCTGACCAAATTTAACACCTCCTGCCTTCCACGCAAAATCTTAATTATTATAACACAAGTTATTGGATAAAACAAGTTTCTTCCCTGATTTCTTGTTTTTCTTACTAATTTTCATCCAGCTCCGAAGAAGTTTCATCCTCTTTTTCGGTCCCGGCAAGATAATCTTTCTCGCTCACCGTGATTCCATCAATCAGCACATCAAAAATCGGAGCTGATTTTTTCATGGATTCACAGAAATTTCCATCCTTAATGTGCTTTTTATACTTTTTGTATTTCTTTTTTTCCTTTGCGAGAGTTTCTAAAGAAGTTTCATCGATGGTAAACTTCTCTGTATCGAAAACTTTTTCCTTCCCTTTTCGGAGTCTCTTCTCAATCTCTGCCACTTTTTCCACGGTTCCGTCCGCTACATACTGGTCGTTAAGCTGGGAAATGATATTGGCTCCCTGTGCATATCCTCCGGTCCAGTCTTTCTCAATCTTCTTCCCTTTTTCAATACAATGCACTGCGTGGGTATAGTATACACTCCAGTCCGAAAGTGCACAAGTCAGTGCCTCTTTTGGAGCAATGGAAATTAGATTTATATTATTTCCCACTAACGGAATATCATTTTCCGCACACACTGCAGCCACGGCAGTTGTGGAAGTATATTGACCGATTAATTTTGCACCGGCAGCAATAAGCTGTCTTGCACATTTCCCGTCTGCATCATAATTTCCTGTTTTATCCACATAGCGTACAATCATGTCTGCCTGGGTGCATACTTTTTCCACACCAAGGTAGAAGGCATTGATACAGCTGATTGCTTCCGGTCCTTTCTTTGTGGCTGCAAATCCAATCACACATTCCGACGCACTGAGATTTCCTGTATTCAGCATGGAATTCAGTTTCATTCCGGCAACGACGCCGGAAACATAGTATGCTTCATAAAGCCTCGTATAATAGTTGTGAAAATTAGAAATCCCGCTATTTTCTGCCTTTCTTCCATCTTCCTGGCAAAAGGCAACGTCCGGATATTTTCTCGCTGCTTCCATAAGGTCTTCTTCAAATTCCGGATCTGTGGAAAAAATAATATCACAGCCGGCCTCTGCAAGATCCGATGCCTTTTTTTCACATTCTGTTTTTTTCACACCTGTTTTTATAAGAATCTGGCTATCCGTAAGTCCGGCTTCCTTCTGCATTTTTCGAATTCCCTCCACGCGGGAAAGGGTATCCGGTGCATTCTCATCCGATGGGAACAGAAAACCGGCCTTGAGTTCGGAAGAGTCTGTTGCAACAGTCTCCGCCTCCTTTTTTTCACCGACCGGAAATATATTTTTTGTTTCTGTACATCCACTGAGGGATAAAACCATAAGAACGGCTAATAAAGCTGCCGTAATTTTTTTCATGTTACCACTACCTCCGTTTCTGTACTTACCGGTCTTCCCGGAAGTAGGCAAGTCCAAGGCTTTCCGGTGGCTGCTGCTCCCGTTTCTTTCGAAGGCTTGTAATAATAAGTACAACAATTGTTACGAGATAAGGAAGCATTTTGAAAATTTCCTGCATACTCCGTCCAAGGCCCGGAATATAGAGATATAAAATGTACAGGCCACCAAAAAGGAAGGAACCCCAGATGGCATTGACGGGTTTCCAGAGAGCAAAGATTACTAATGCAATCGCAAGCCAGCCTCTGTCACCAAATCCATTATTCGTCCATGTTCCTCCGGAATATTCCATCACAAAATAAAGTCCGCCGAATCCGGAAATACCCCCGCCAATTATCGTGGCGAGATATTTATATAATGTGACATTAATTCCCGCTGCATCTGCCGTAGCAGGGCTTTCCCCTACTGCCTTTAAATTCAGTCCCCATCTGGTTTTCTTTAGGAAAAACGCCAGAAACAGTGTAAGAATAATTGCAAAATATGTTAAAAAACCGTAGTTAAAAAAGATATCTCCCACTACCGGAATATTCGATAAAACCGGAATTTTTGCCCGATAGGCATCTCCCACTGTCGCTACGGAAATCTGACCGACACCACCGGCAAGGGTCGAGAGAGAGCCACCAAAAAAGTTTCCGAAACCAACACCAAAGGTTGTGAGGGCAAGACCGGCAACATTCTGGTTTGCACGCAGAGTGATTGTCAGAATACTGAAAATCAGACCACCCAGGGCAGCTACAAGGAAAGCGGCTGCAAAAGAAAGAAGCAGACCCACAAAACCACTCGGATGGGCAGAAAGTTTTTCATAATAAAAGGCTGCCATCAGTCCGGCAATTCCCCCCATATACATCATACCCGGCACACCGAGGTTCAAATTTCCGGATTTTTCTGTAAGAATTTCTCCATCTGCACCAAAAAGCATACAGATTCCCTGCGTAATCGCTTTCTGAATAAATGTAATTAATACGCTCATCGTTCTCTCCCCTCCTATGCCGTATGTTTCTTTCTGAATTCCAGCTTATAATTAATGAAAAATTCGCAGCCGATGATAAAGAATAAAATAATACCCGTAATAACATCAGAAGCATTTTCATTCAAATTATATTTTGTGGCAATCTGGATTGCACCCTGCTGCATGAATACAAGAAGGAAAGAAATCACTGCCATCACCCAGACATTAAATTTGGCAAGCCATGCAACAATGATTGCCGTAAAGCCTCTGCCACCTGCCGTACTGGTAGAAATCGTATGGGAAGACCCACTCACAAGAATAAATCCGGCAAGTCCGGCAAGTCCACCGGAAATTCCAACAGTTCGGATAATTACTTTTCTTACATTAATTCCCGCATACCGTGCTGTATTCTCACTTTCTCCCACAACAGCAATCTCATAGCCGTGTTTGGTCCGTTTCATATAGATATACATGAATAAAGTAATCAGAAATACGATCAGAAGATTCCATCCATAATCCAGGCCGAATAACGGAGGAAGCCATCCGGCTCTCGTTCCCGCATTGATGATACCAACGGAATTAGAGCCCACGGGATTCTCCCAGAATACAATGCAAAATGTAACAATCTGCATTGCCACATAATTAAGCATCAGAGTAAATAATGTTTCATTTGTGTTCCATCTGGCTTTAAAAAAGGCCGGGATCACTCCCCAGATCATACCTGCAAGAAAACTGCAGACAAACATCAGGATGAGCAGCAGAAGAGGAGAAAGGGCATCGCCGGCATAAATCATTAAAGCTGCCGATGCCACACATCCCATAAGAATCTGTCCCTCTGCCCCGATATTCCAGAAACGCATCTTAAATGCCGGAGTTACCGCAACAGACACACATAACAGAGTAAGGGCATCCCGGATTGTCACCCAGAAACGCCGTCCGGTTCCAATCGCTCCGTCAACGATTCCTTCATAAACCTGTACTGGGTTCATTCGAATGATCATATAGATAAATCCAGCACATACAACCAGAGAAAGTAACACTGCAACGATACGGACCAGCCATCTTTTTCCCATCGGCATATCTTCCCTCTTCGAAAGATGTACCAGAGGCTCTTTCACTGTTTTATTCTCCATCACTCTTCCTCCTTATGAGATGTCATAAGAACACCAACTTCTTCTTTTGTTGCTTTTCTCGCATCCACAATTCCCGCAATTCTTCCGGCACACAATACCATGATACGATCACAAAAATCAAGCAGCATATCTAAATCTTCTGCCACACAGACAACAGCCACGCCTTTTTCCTTCTGTTTATTTAAAAGGTTGTAAATCATATAGGATGAATTGATATCCAGTCCTCGCACCGGATAGGCAACGAGAAGTACCGTAGGAGCAGAAGCGATTTCTCTGCCCACGAGAATTTTCTGTACATTGCCTCCGGAGAGTCTTCGTACCGGATAATCGATGTCCGGTGTAACAACATCC
>JALFIK010000161.1 GCA_022776205.1 Eubacterium sp. | reverse complement strand
TTTGATACGGAATCCCCAGCTTGCCTTCTAAGCTTTTTGCATAGTCGGTATAACGCTTATCAACTCCTGCAAAGAATTTCTTCCCGTATTCTCTATATTTCGGATGGGTATACACCTGATACATCAGTCTGTACTTCTTTCCGTGTTTTTTTGCCGTCCAGTATGGAATTTCATCAATAAACCGCCACAAATCCTCAACATCTGTGGGGGCCTTCGCCATAAAATCATCTTCTACCTTGCTCATACAGTATTCCGTGGATTGAACGATAAGGTCATCTAAATTTTTAAAATAGGTATACAGCATATTTGAGGTACATCCACAATACTCAGCCAATTTCCTGATCCCTGTTCCATGTAATCCATATTCCGCAAAACATTCATAACACTTCTCCATAAGACCTTCTTTTTTCGCATTCCATTGTTCCTTTGTATAATTCGGCAATTTATCATCTCCATTCCTATTATTTGATATAAGAAGGCAACTTCGTTGCTGTGCAGCTCGCCCGCGAATGCTCTTGGAGATTCGCAATTTAAATATTATATGGAACTATTTTTGCTATCATCAGTATAATATTGCCTTTTGTTTACGTCAACAAAAGTTTTATTCAAAAACCTCTATACCATGCAATAGCCCCGGAGATGCGATTCCGGGGCTATTGTCCGTTACGGATATAACATTACAGGCAGTTTTTCTGTCCAAGCAAAAGCAATTTACATCTTTTTATTTTACCCTTACTTTTACTCTCGTATAAACTCCACTGTTAGCAGTTATATAAATATAGCAGTTTCCTTTTCCTTTTGCTTTTATAACACCTTTTGATGTCACGGTTGCAACTTTCTTATCAGATGTAGTGTAGGTAAGTGATTTCATATGCTTTACGAGCTTTTTATTTTTCTGTGCATACGTCTGTCTGATCTTCAATGCCTTTGTTTTCCCTTTTTTCAAAGTAACACTGGAAACGCTGGATTTCAGTTTCTTTACGTTGGTATACTTTCCGCCTTTTGTAACAAGATGGATCTGATTCGATGTCCTAATGAAGAATTTCCTTCCCCCAATCATTTTGTATGCTTTTACAATATAGCGGTTCTGGGAATTTTTCTTCAACTTTTTATGTGTCCATGACAGAGTTTTTCCATTCACCTCTTTTATTTGTTTTAAATCATTCTTTGCAATGCATTTATTCCAACAGATTACATATCCATCCGCACCAGGGATCTTATTCCATTTCATTTTGATTAATTTGTCGGAGGCAGTAGCCTGGAGTCGTAATACTGTCGTGCTCTGTGCTGGAGGATTAATAATTTCTGGATTTTTTTCCCAGTTTGCAGTCACCGTCACATTTGTTGTCGGCATGATGAAACCGAAATTAATAATGTTAACATCATTAGAAGTCCAGTTACTGAATTTATAACCGGTCGGTGCAGTGTATTTCAAAGTTATTTTTGATCCTGCTTTCGCATAGATCTTTTCATTATATTTGAAAAGATCTCCCTGGGCAGTTGCATTTTTAACTGTAAGAGGATAATAAAGGTTATCTGCCATACCAAGGAATGTTCCCTCGACAAGCATTTTACCGTTATTTTCAATCGTACCTTTATTCATCAGGGTTGCATCTTTCGAGATCACTAAAAACTGTCCTTCTTCAATCTCCAGTGTTTTATCACTTGGAATCGTTATTTTCTTTGATAAGATATAGTTTGTTCCATAGATTTTTCCATTTGTAGATTCAAAGATCAATCCATGCCATTCACCTTTTTCTTTTCCACTTTGATCAGAAATGGAGCTTGCAAAAATGGTAGGATTGCTATCTTTTCCGATGGCAAAGGTACTGTCATAACCTCTAGAAACACCAATACCGGCCCCGCCATAACCGCCGTTTGCAGTGATAACAATGTCATCTTTTACGATAATTTCTCCGGCAGATCGGTTCTTTTCTCCTCCAATACCTGCGGCGCCAGATCCGCCATATGCTTCCAAATAGCCGTCACCTTCCATCGTTAGTTTTCTGCCTTCACCGACTGTAATACCTGCCTTTTGAGCTCCCCCTTTGAAAATGTTTTTCCCTTCCAGGATCAATGTTGCATTCCCAATATTATTACCACCAGTCACAAGAAAAGCGTATGCATATTGATTAGCGGAGCTGTCAATGGATAAATTACTTGCTTTGATCTTTACCGGTGTTTGTGCCAAAACATGAAGTTCATATTGAGAAGTATTTCCTGTTACAGTAATCGTTTCATCCGGATCTATATAACCCTCAGAAGTACCCGCAGCCTCTCCTTTTACGTAACAAACCTTAATTTTTCCGGCATATTCTTCATCATCTCTAATTTCGATTTTGCCTTTGCTGATATCAAAAGTGTATAGTTGTGATCTGGTCTTATGGCATCTGGAACATTTGCCACCCTCATCGGAGAAATCATGACCCAATGGTTCAATCCTTTCAATCATCGTATGGTTACACTTAATACATTGTGTTTCGATGTAGCCTGAAGTGGAACATGTTGATGATGTAGTCTTCGGGGCATTCCATTCGTGATCACAATCTGTCAGTGCAAATTCACTCATCTGCATGACATTTCCGCTTTGAATTGCGGATATTTCCAGCTTGAAGTATTGATACGATTTTGCTGTCTTTTCAAAAATGAAATCATATGTTGTATTATTGACATCCTGTAAAACTGTATCGTTTTTGACACTATGGATTATGTCCCATTGACTCGAAGTTTCCGAATACTCATTACATCCATATAAAGTCCAGCTTTTTGGATTTCTACCGGGATTATCCTTGTTATCATTTCCTGTCGTAATGGAATACCCACTGACGCTGGTAGATTTAGGAGCCTTAAAAATCACATAAGCCTTGGAAAAACTGGTTACGCACCATTTGCTGTTGATGTCTCCATCCACGAGATTAGTATATTCTTCCCCGGAATTACCCTTTGTCCCTTCCATTGCAACATATCCTGTTTCCCCTGCAAATGCAGTTGCTGGTACAATCCCTAAAACAAGACAAAGTATAAACACAAAATTTAGTATATGTTTTCTCATAAATTGCCCCCCTCCATTTCTATCGTTTGTTACGAATAAGATACCATATATCTTATGAATTTTCAACACAATTTGCTATTACGATATGAAAAAGATACCGGGTAGTGTCACTATTTTAATACATTGAGTTGTCTCCAACGTCTTTTCCAAGATTACAGGTGTAGACCCAGTTGATCACATCGCCATCTTCCACCTTGTAT
>JALFIK010000151.1 GCA_022776205.1 Eubacterium sp. | reverse complement strand
AATTGTCATGATCTCATAATCACCGGCATTTACCGGCTGCGCAGAGGAATGAACTCCAATGACGATATAAAGAACAACGGTAATCAAGGCAGCCGGCAGTGCAAGGGACACATTTACCTGAAACTTATCTTTCATTTCGGCACCAACACCCTTAGTAGCACAGATTGTTGTATCCGAAATCATAGAAAGATTATCTCCAAAAAAAGCTCCCGCTATGGCTGCCGCACCTAACATTCCTTCATTGAGTCCTGCTCCTGTTGCCAGGGAGCAGGCAATCGGAACCATAGTAACCAATGTCCCCATCGAACTTCCGATACATGTTGAGATAATGGCGCACATCACAAAAATACCAGGTACAAGGAAGTGAATCGGAATAAAAGACACACAGATATTCACAAGAGAAACCTTTCCCCCAATGGCTTCTGCTGCGCTGGCAAAGCCGCCTGCCATCATCACGATCATTCCCAGAAGAACAATCCCTTTCTTTCCGGCACGTTTATAATAGATTTCTGTTTTCTCCGTAATATTTCTGCGCGGTTCAAAGAAAACAAGAGCCGCAAGGACCGAAAGCAATACAGCTGTGTATCTTGACATTATGTTAAATGGATGTGGTTCCTTTAACAGAGTGAACACAACTCCACAACCAATATACAAACATATAAACAGCAGCACCGGAGCCAACGCAAACGGCCCATAATTCCTCGGTTTATGTTCCTTTTCTTCTTTCATTTCTTTAGTTTGAATGTCAAACCTTCTCCCCTTCCTTATAATTGTTTGTTTTAAGTCATATTTCTTTAACTTAATAGTTTCAAGCTCAAACTATCCGGGATAATAATATCATTGGGCATGTACAATGTCAACAATTTATTATTGATTTTTTTATTTTTTATGTTTATAATACCAACATATAGTTCAGTATTCAAACCATATATCATATCATCATGTAAGGAGGTCTTATTTTGGACTATAAGAATAAAGATATCTCAGATATGATTTCGGATATTGATGAAAAAGTAAATATTATTTTTCGTCACCAAATGCTCATGTCTGCCTACCAGGTGATTCCCAGAGATTATGATCTGGGTTTCTTTATGAGTGAAATAGAAGTACACTCCATTAATTTCATTCACGATAATCCCGGAATCACAGCAAAACAAATATGCAAACTCACTTATCGCACCAAAGGAACCATCTCCAGTATGTTATCCCATCTGGAGAAAGAGGGCTGTATCGAACAACGAAAAAACCCCGCTAACCGAAGGGAACGCCAGCTTTTTCTAACCGAAAAAGGAGAACACATCTACCAACAGCATAAGGCCTACGACCGGAAGGTCACCTGTGATTATCTGATAGAAGTAGCCAAACACTGCACTCCGGAAGAAATTAACGGTTTTTTTAAAGTTACTCACTATCGCAGCGAATATTTTGAGAAAAAAATTGAAGAAGAGAGACAGGCATATAAGAATTCACAGAAATAGATTTCCAGTAAAATGTATATGATTCTTGACTTCCCTTCTAAATCTCTATAATAACGTCAACATCATTTCTTTTGAGGATTATATCCCATTTGCATGCATATTTGAAGTTACTATCAAATTTATTAGTGGATCTTTCATAGAAAATATTTTAAAACCGAACAGGATGCTACTGCATCCGATTCGGTTTTCTTATAGATCCCTTTTTAATTCTTTTTTGTTATCTGCTTCTGCTGTAGTAATCGAGATTCCATTTGGAAAAGACTTGAAGCATACATCCTCCCAGAACAAACATCATTCCAATCACAGCATATGGTTCGATTGGTTCTCCAAGTGTGATGTAAGAAACGATTATGGCAGCCACAGGTGTCAGATAGGCGAGATTGGAAAGCAGACCAACCCCGGTAATCTGGAGTGCTGTGCCCCATGCGAAAACTGCCAGCGCATCGATAAACACACCCAGCCACAGCATTCCTATCCATGTTGCTCCAGACATGATAAGGTACCGCATGATAAGGTACCGTAGCAAGTGAACGGGATGTGAAGTATTTACAATATTGTCAAGAGTAGGAAAGAAGCAATGACTTATACGGAAAATGAAGCGATTCAGCCAATCCAGAACCCATCATAGCCATCTGCCTGCAAGGGTGTCGTAGCTGGTGAGCTGCTCAGCCAAATGTTGCCGGTAATGGTCACCGGCTACGACACCTCCTGAAGAAAATGGCAAAGGCGAAAGATGGAAAAAGAATCAGAAGTTCTTATCAATTAATTAAGTAAATTAAAATTCCCGAAACTTTTCTTGATATTTTATTAATGATACCCGGTACCTTTTTGGTGCTATTCATATTTACTTTCATGCTAATGTGTATTATCATATTAGCATGAAAGGAGATGCTATATGACTCAATTTGAAAAATTAGATTTGTTGTTGCGTG
>JALFIK010000178.1 GCA_022776205.1 Eubacterium sp. | reverse complement strand
CGGTGACATCGCCTCAAATCCCATATGGGCAACTGCCTTTATAATCTCCGGTCTAATATTAAGTTCATTAAACTGTATCGTTTCCATTCAATAATCCTCTTTCTTTCTACTCATATCACAGCCCTCACTTTTGAGGGGATTTTTAAAGAATGGCAAAGGCCCTGGCCTTTCCCATTTTGTGACATAGAGTTCCGCTCGCGGAACTCTCGCACCGAGCGCGGTCGCATCTGCGACATCTTCCTTTCGCGCGAGTGTGCATCCCCCGGAGGGTTTTTATAGAATGGCAAAGGCCCTGGCCTTTCCCATTCTATAAAAAATAGCTCTATCATCCAACAGGAAATAGAGCTAAGCTAACGGCACTCTTGTCTTTAACTGTCATCCATTTTGCATTTCTCCTTATAATAACACAGCTAAACATGTCCGTCAAATAAATTTTTCGGGTATTTTTTTCTAAAATGTGGAATCTTTCCATAACTTTATATAAAGTTTCTCCCTCCGGTCCTTCCTGAGCGGAATATACTCTCTGCTTTTTTTGACCATACTTAAATCAATATCACCGGTCACGAGGCATTCTCTTTCCTGAATCGTAGTAATTTGTTCTCCGTTCGGTCCGTAAATCACCGAATGACCATTATAATGAAGTCCATCTCCATCCCCCGTCCGGTTTACTCCCACCACAAATGCCTGTGTCTCCATGGCCCTGGCACGAAGGAGAGTTTCCCACTGGGAAATACGGCTGCCCGGCCAGTTAGCGATTACAAAAATAATCTCACTCTGATCGGAAACGAGCTGAAAAATTTCCGGAAAACGCAAATCATAACAAATAAAGGCACTTACTTTTGTATCCCTCCAGGGAACCGTAAACACCTCCTCGCCCCCCTGATAATACTCACCTTCCATCCCAAGGGTAAAGGGATGAATCTTCGCATAACTTGCCTTAAACTGTCCATTTTCCACAATACCCAGCCGGTTCTGATAATGTCGCCAGTCCGGATGCTTCTCCAGAATCACGTCAGAGATTGGCATGGCATAACCAAACACGCACGTAATCTGATAATCCAGGCTCGCTTCCTTAAAAAATTCCACCTGCTCCTTCCATCTGGCTCCGGTCTCCTCCACATTCATGGAAAATCCAGTAAGAGTCATTTCCGGAAACACCACACAATCCGCCTGTCTTTTTCGGGCTTCCTCAATAAAACCAACTACCTTTCTCTTATTTCCGGGAATGTTCTCCCACATAATATCCATCTGTGCCATTGCGATTCTCATTTCCTATTGATTCCTTTCCCACTGCTTTTAGTTTCTCAAAAATTTTATCTTGCATTTCATTACTCTTTGTGATAATATTCATTCTATCAACACATAGTTTTAAAAACTATATCATATAATATCATTATTATTAATAAAGATAACTGAAATCTCATTTCAATTACCTGACTTAAAAGGAGGTTATCATTATGTACAGAAAATTTAAAGATCCGGGAAGTGCCATCACCCATCTAATTGCAATGATTGGGGCAGTAATCTGCGCCTTTCCACTTATTCTTAAGGCGGAACACACCAACAATTCCCTTGCTGTTTTTTCCATGACAGTATTCATCCTGAGTATGATTTTTCTTTATGGGGCAAGCACATTATACCACTCCCTCAATATTTCGAATAAAGTAAATTTGTTCTTCCGAAGAATTGACCATTCCATGATATTTGTGCTGATTGCCGGTTCATACACTCCGGTCTGCCTGCTTGTTCTGGATAAAAAACAGGGCATCCCCCTTCTCCTTCTCGTCTGGTCCGTGGCAGTGCTCGGTATTATTTTAAAAATATTTTTCATAAACTGCCCTCACTGGGTAAGTTCCGTTATTTATATTGGAATGGGCTGGACGTGTGTCCTTGTATTGAAACCTCTGCTTGCAAGCCTCCCGGCTTCGGCTTTCGGATGGCTGTTTGCCGGTGGGATCATCTACACCATCGGAGGCGTTATATACGGATTAAAACTTCCCATTTTTAATAAATTACCAAAAAACTTCGGAAGCCATGAAATCTTCCACCTGTTTGTCATGGCAGGAAGTATCTGTCACTTCATATTCATGTATGTTTATCTTATTTGACAAAAAATCAGAGATTTTTTACTGCTCTCCCTCTTTCAATCAGGGAGAGCTTTTCCTTTTTGGAAAGCTGCTTGATCGCATACTCCCTCTGCATCGCCTCTTTTTTAGTCTGAAATTCTTCATAATAAACAAGCTCCACGGGGCGACGGCTTTTCGTATACTTCGCTCCGGACCCACAATTATGAGCATGAAGTCTCTTAGCAAGATCGTTCGTCCATCCCGTGTACAATGTCCCGTCACTACACCTTACCATGTATGTATAATTCATGGATTCTCATTTCTCCTTCTTAAAGAAACCCCGGAAAGCATTCCGGCCTTCCGGGGTCTTACTCTCTTCGAACCACAAAATACCTATGTAGCCATTCGGCACTCTGCCGTCCGCTTTTTTCTTTTTATATTACAGTATAGCATACTTTTTATGATTTGTATTTTCTTTTTGGAAGGGCTATAAAGCCCTTCCTATTTTATCAGCCGGAATAAAGCCGGTAACTTATTAAAAAACAAATCCTTTTGTAAAAAAATCCCGGCTGTATTTTTAAAGGTTTTCCTGTCCCTTCTTTATCCTATTCTGAAAGCCCGTCTTTCGTTCCAATTAAGAACGCAGATAATTCACCGGATTTACCGGTTTCCCTTTATACGTCATTTTTACAAAAACATTTGGTCCTTCCAAAACAAAAGCTCTTGATGGTTTTGCCACCGTACCAATCACATCTCCTTCTTTTACCTCGTCTCCGATTTCGTATTTCACGTCATCAAGCTGGGCACAGGAAATTTCGTAATAATTTCCAAGAAGAATGGTCACCATCTTGCCATAGCGATCCGTTTTTGTCACATTGATAATTCTTCCATCGGTCGGAGATTTTACTTCATCCCCAACAGATGCGCCAATTAAAATACCATCATTACATGCATACTGATCAAGAGTCGTGTAGTACACTGTTGCATCCATACTGTATGGGAGAAGGATATTACCCATTACCGGCCAGCTAAGCTTTGTTTTTCCATCATAATGAAAAGTATTTTCCTCTTCTTTACTGCTGTCAGACTTCCGACTGTTATGTTTCGCTGTCGTCTCCTGCTCCTCTGACTCCTCCCTGTCCTCTGTCATTTTCTCTTTCATCTGCTCTTCTTCCGGGACATCCATATCATTATTTTCTTCCGCATCTTCCCCGTTCCCGGACACCGGTCCGATCACTGCATCACTTTTACTCGTTTCTTTCGTTGTCTGTGTCTGTGCTGCCGGATTTTTCTTATCCATCTTAATATTATAAGCAGTGAGCACAGAAAGAATTAAAAAAGCTGCAATCACAAAACTCGAAATAAATTTTTTCTGCAATACAAGTTTTGATTTTTTCATTTCATCACCTCTGGCTATATTTTTTCCAGAAGTTTGAAATTTATACAAGGAAAATATTATTTTAGCATCTCAACAGCCGTTCCCGGATAGTAATACGAAAGAATTGTCGGAAATCGGATTCCTTTCTTTGCTAATTGATTCGCCCCATAAAGACTCATCCCCATTCCATGTCCTTTTCCTATTGTCACAATTCGAAGTTTTCCTTTATAATTTTCCAGATAAAAATTTGTGGAATGCAAAGCAAACAATTTTTTCCACTTCTCTCCTGTCCATCGATTTTTACCAGATGACACTTCCTCCACAAACCCATTTTTCGTGTGACTGCTAATCTTAAGATTCTTCTTCAGATTCTCCTCTGATTCCTTATATCCGGCACGATCAAGCACTTCCAGACATTCTTTAAATGAAATAACTTGCGTATTCATATATTCATTTGATTCCACATCCTGACTACTGTCCACACTGACCAGATATGGCACTTCCACCGAATAAATCTCTGCCGAAGAAACCGTCTTCCCAATACTCACCTGATGGTATAATGCATCAATACACTTTCCTTTATAACAAAGAATCTGTCCAAATGTATCATCCGAGGCATCCTCCAGCTGTTTTTTTAAAGCCAGATATGTCTTACGCCCATTATTTTCCTCCAGACTCTTCATCGAGACAAAATCCAGTGGCATTTCGCTTTGTCTGATCTCTTTATTGTGTCCGGCTGCTTTCCTGAAATTTGTCCTGCAGACAATCATCCATGCTTTCAGCGCCTCCTCCTCTTTTATATAGGATAATTCGGAAGCCGCCATTCCGACAACAAAAGATTCCCCGTCTATTTTCTTTCCATTTTTCATCTTAACGGTAATCCCCATCTTCCTGTCAGCTACACCCGTCCGTCCGGAAATGAGCATGGTACACAATGCAGGAAGAAATAGACTGCCAATGAGAAAAAGAACCCATAATGATATTTTCTTCATTTTACTATAATATGTTGCAGCTCGGGAAATATACCGGAAAAAATGCGCTGGAAATATTCCGCCCAGGCTTCGTGTCGTGGCTTTGCCACTCAAAGGCGCCCTGATTGGGATATTTCCGGTCACGAAGAGTTCAGGAATTTGGTGGGTGAAATTTTGTGAGTTCTTCTACCCCGGACGTTTTGCACAATTTTTTATAATTTCTTCTGTGGTAAAATCACAAAAGAATACTTGTAATTATTGACGAATTTATATTTACTTTCTTTTTGTCTTTTTATATAATATATTCAAATAACATGAATCATGATGGATTATTGTGTGGATTTGTGGTTATTTTTACATATTTACGCAATGAAAGGAGCAGTCATGGCACGAGATAATATTAATAACGGGGCTAATTCAGGGGACAAGTCCCGTATGATTCAGGAATATGTTCCTGGAAAACAGATTACCCTTGCTCATATGGTTACCCGTCCGAAGGCTTCTGTCTATAAGAAACTGGGGCTTCCGGATGATTACCATGATGCAATTGGTATTCTGACAATCACCCCTTCAGAAGCAACAATTATCGCAGCGGATATCTGCACGAAAGCTGCAGCAATTAAGCTTGGGTTTGTGGACCGTTTTTCCGGTTCAGTTATCATTGTCGGTTCCACTTCTAATGTAGAATCTGCATTAAACAGTGTAATTACCACTTTTTACAATAAGCTTGGATTTGACACTGTCACCATTACGAAGACTTGATTTTTTTACAAAACTACTTTGGAGACTTTTATGAAAATTATGTTAATCGGTCCATCTGCCGCAGGAAAAACGACGCTGATTCAGCGTTTAAGAGACGAAGAGATTAAATACGACAAAACGCAGGCGGTAGAATATACAGGGAACTTTATTGATACTCCGGGGGAATATATGCAACAGCGTGGATACTGGGGTTCTCTGACCACAACATCTCATGATGCTGATGTAATTGGTCTTGTTCAGGATTCCAGCAGTGAGGATTGCTGGTTCTCCGGTGGTTTGACATCGAAGTTTGAGAAGCCTGTTATTGGAATCATTACAAAGACAGATAAAGAAGATTCTAACCCGAAGCAGGCCCGTGCTTATCTTGAACTTGCGGGATGTACGACGATTTATGAGGTGAGTTCCTATACCGGTGAAGGTGTCGCAGCTTTATCTGCCGGATTCCATGAGATGGTCCGTAAATATCAAAAAGATAATGAATGTCGTTACAAAGACGATTATTTTGATTAGAGCAGGGGGTGGCTTTCTTGGTTACACTGTCAAAAGAGAATGTAGTTGATTATGTGAAATCAAGACTTGATTTTTTTAATCCCGAAGGGGAAATTAAAGTATCAGCCATCGGAGAAGGTTCCGTCGAAGAAGACGGAGACGGTTTTATTAATTTTGTTTACCGTGTTTCAGACGGAGAACATCACCTGATTGTGAAACAATCCCGGCCGGATGCACGGTTAGCAGATACTTTACAGCTTGATTTAAACCGCTTTAAACTTGAGTATGATACAATGAAAATTCGCAAGGCTATTGTTCCGGATCTTATTCCGGATCTTTATGATTGCGATGAAGAAAACCGGGTTTTCATTACGGAAGATGTCTCTTATCTTCAAATCACCCGTTTTCAGCTTTTAAAAGGGGTTACTTATCCCAGACTGGCAGACCAGATTGCCAGATATATGGCTGCAACAGAATTTTATACATCGGAATATTATCTGGACAGTAATTCTTTTCGTAATTTATCGGTTCGTTTTATGAATTCTACTATGCGCGACATTATGGATGTGGGCATGTTTCTTACGAGTGTATCCCCGGAGGATACGGTAGGCAGACCTTTAGATCCTGATTTTGCAATGTTTTCCAAAAGAATTTGTGCTGATCCGAAAGTTCTTTTATCCAGACAGAAGCTTAAACATTTATTTATGTCTAAAGGGGAATGCCTGATTCACGGAGATTTGCATACTTCAAATATTTTTGCAGATCAGAATGAATGTAAGATTATCGATATGGAATATACTTTCTGTGGTCCGTTTTCCTATGATCTGGGTTATTTTACAGCGAATTTTATTGCACAGTACGCTTCAGCCACATTCCGTCCTTTTGAATCTGAGGAAAAAAGAGCAAAATTTAAAGCTTTCTGCTTGTCTATGATACGTGATACTTACCTTAAATTCTGTGACGATTTCTGTCAGTATTGTCATGAGGATTCCAAGCCGGAATACCGTAACATCCCCGGACTCGAGGAGGATTTCCGGACAACTACTTTAAGAGAATTTATCGGTTTTGCTGCCAGTGCCATGCTCGGTCGTATTTGTGGAGTAATCCCTTATCCGGATTATGATTCGATTGAAGATTCGGTCGCACGTCATAATGCAAAATGTTTTTCCATTATCATGGACCGTCAGTTTCTTGTAAAATGGGAGTCTTATCATTCAATCGATGAGATTATTAAAGACATTTTCACAGTTGAGGAAGTTTACTGCCGCAATATCCGGGACTTGAATTTATAAAGAAGGGAGAGATTTTACAATGATTATTCTTACGAAAGAAAATATTGTGTCTTATATAAAAGAACATGTCCCTTCTCTTAAGTTGAATGATCCGATTCACGTTTCTTTGATCGGTGACGGTGATCTTGGTGATGATGTGGAGGGTGACGGTTATTGCAATTATGTTTTCCGAGTTAGTGACGGGGAGAATTCTTATATTGTAAAACAATCTACGGAATATTTGAAGCGGCGTGGTGGCCCTTTAAATCCTCAACGAAACCGATATGAATATGAGATTATGGAAATGAGGGCAAAGATTGTCCCGCAGTACGTTCCGGCCCTCTATCTTTGTGACAAAGAAAATAATATTTTCGTCATGGAAGATGTATCTAATCTGAAACTTATCCGCTTTCAGCTAAATAAAAATCATCTTTTCCCGGATCTTGCCAAACAGGGCGCACAGTATCTGGCTGCCACTCACTTTTATACATCGGAATTCTATCTTCCAACGGATCAGTTTCGAAGTCTGCTTTCTCATTTCATGAATGCAGATCTCCGTGTTGTTATGGAGAATGGTATTTTTTTAAATATCTTTGGTGCCGATGATTATGATAAGGCATGTGGTCCGGAATTTGAAGATTATTGCAAATCAATTCGTTTTGATTCGGATCTTGAATTTCAGCGATATAAACTACGCCATTTATTCATGAGTAAATCAGAGACATTGATTCATGGTGATTTTCATACATCAAATATTTTTGCAGATGATGAACACCTTAAGGTAATTGATATGGAATATACTTTTGGTGCCCCATTTTCTTATGACCTTGGTTTTATTATCGCAAATCTTATTGCACAGCTTTGTTCTGTTGCTTTTCGTCCTTTCGATTCAGAAGAACACCGAAAAAACTATATGGCGTATCTTCTTTCAACGATTGAGATGCTTTATACTTATTATATTCAGTTCTTTTTTGAATACTGGGACAAAGATTCGAAACTGGAATATAAGATTACCTGCGGATATAAGGAATCTCTTGCTCTTGATATCTTAAGAGAATGTTTTGGATTTGCTGCCTGCGTAAACTTCAGCAGAGTTTGCGGTGATATGGACACTGCCGATTTTGACTGTATTGAGGACAATGATTTGCGCACAAAGGCAAAATTCGCATCTATTCATATTGATGAAGTGCTTTTCAGAAAATGGAATAGTTATCAGTCAATTAAGGATGTTATAGATGACATTATTCATGTAATCAACCAAAGACGTTCTTTTTAAAATAATATTATTAATCATAAGTAAAACTGCAGTTTTCCCTTCCTCTCTTTCGGTTAAAGGGTTTACTGCAGTTTTTTGTTTAAAATGAAAATACATTAAATTTCGATGTTTTTGTTTTAAACTCAAGAGTTTTGCTATCAATTTTATAGGAGTCAAGATAACAATAAGTGTCTCCTTCCTTTGCCGGTACTTTATCATGGAATCGAACCGGAGTATCCACCCTTACCGTCATATTCCAGCATGGCTCGGAAATACCCTTGCATGTGTAAAATACATCAAAATTTACGGTTCCAATTTCTCTGTTATCTTTAAATGAGATGGAAGGTTCCTCCGGTCCTTCTAACCCGTTCATCCGGCTCATCCCGATAAAATTAAGGATACATTTCTTATTTGCCTCACTAATTGGTATATATGTCTTTCCCATAATTTCTCCTGTCTCTCTTCAATCGTTATGAACTGCCATTTACTCGAAAAAGGCTGTCCGCCTTACCCGGGATTCTTTCCCTCCTGGCCCTTCCGGCTGAGGCGAAAGCCCGGTTATATGCGAACAACCTTTCTTTTTTGTTTATTATAACTACTATAATAAGCTATTTCCTTCAGAGCATTCTACTTTAATAAAGTATCAATGATCTGTGGATGCGGACGCGGAATGATAGAAGTAGATGTGACTTCTCCGCTGATTCCTAATTTTGAAAGACATGCATTAATTGCAGATCTTACTGAAGATACTTCACCTGTAATGATAACGTATCCTTTACCGCCTAAACCTCTGGCAATTCTTAAATCAACAATGCTGACTTTAGAAGCCTTTACTGCAGTATCGGCTGCAATAATCGCTGTTAAAGCGGAAATTGTCTCAATAGCGCCAACTGCCTGGATATCTTTTGTTGCAGTCACTCCAGCAATAGCCGGAAGAACTTCTTCACGAATATTGTCAAGAATATGGGTGTCGATCAAGTAAATTCCGCTTACGAGTTCTGCTTTGCTCATAGCAGCTTTTACAGGACCTACATGTCCACCGACAATAATTACATATTTACCAGGACAAATTGGTGTAGACAGTAATAATTCTACATTACCTGCTTTAACCATTTCATCTGCTGTCTGGATACCAACAGGAATGCTTTTAATTTCTACGAATCCAACTGCTTTTCTCACTGTG
>JALFIK010000116.1 GCA_022776205.1 Eubacterium sp. | reverse complement strand
CCCCCAGTTCCACCTCATTATCCTTGATTGTCTGAATGATCTGGCGTAACTTTGTATCAAAAGTATCGCTTCTCTACATCCGGAGATTATAACCAGAAATCAGATAGTTGGCCACCAGCAAAAAAAATACAGGCGATCACCATACCCACCAGAAGATTTTTTCGGAATATTTTCTGCATTTGTTTTTTCCTTCCGTAGTCTGCAACAAAAATTTCACTACTGTTTTCTTTATCAACGGTAACATTTTTTTTATAAAAAGACAACCAGAAAATACTTTACAAAAAGCACTGTCTATGTTATGACTGATTAATTTTACACAAAAAAGGTAGAAAATGAATCGTCAGATCAGATGATAATGTTTTAATGCATTATAAATTCCATCCTGATCCACATTTGTTGTGATGTAATCTCCATGTTCTTTTATTTCTTCCCTGGCATTCCCCATGACAACAGAGATTCCTGCAAAATCAAGCATTTCCATATCATTGGCACCGTCTCCAAAGGCAATCACATCTTCTTTTCCCTTTCCGAGATAATCAAGTATCTTCTCGATCCCGGTCTGTTTACTGTTCTTCGTGAGGGTGATCTCCCCAGAGTAAGGTTCCGGCGTTTTATAACTCGCCATCTCCACATGGATATCTCCACTGACCATCTTCTGCATTTCTTCCACTGTGTATGCAGATTCACAATAAATAATACACTCGACCTGGTTCCTGTATTTTTCCGGATAAACGGATAGATCATTGTCCATGATAAGGGCATGGAACGTATCAATGTCTTTTATGGAAGAAATATCCCATTTGGAAGAAAAGGCTCTCACAAACTGTGGCTCATAACAATCAGCAGAAAGGCAGATATCCTTCGCCTGACAAATCATGGCGCCCTGCGTGCCTTCAAAACATCTCATCACCTGCTTAAACTGCTCCTCGTTGAAGGTGGAATGAAACAGCTCTTTTCCTTCATATTCTACATAGGCTCCTGCCGCACCTACTATTCCGTCAAACCCGAAATCAAGAAGGAACGGATAAATCTGATTATAGCTTCGTCCGGTACATAGAAAAACTTTATGTCCGTTTTTCTGGGCTTCTTTCAGCCCCTTCACCGCCGATTCCGGCATTTTCCCATCAAATCCCACCAGGGTTCCATCGATATCAAAAAATAATAATTTTCCCATTGTCTAATTTAATCCTTTTCATATTGTAGCTTCATATGGAAACTCATTAACATGCAATTATTTTAGCATATGATTTGGCTTCTTACAATCGAAAGGGACCGGGATTCGTAAATAACTGTTTACAAATCCCGGTCCCTTTTACATTATCTCAGTAATTTTTTGACATTTGAATATTGACTGAATATTTTTTTACCATTATACGTTACATAAGCTCGTACTTTATAACGGTATTTTCTGTATTGGTTAAGATTTACATTTACTGTAGTGATTTTGACATTAACTGTATCACCCCTCTTCTCAATACTTGCTTTTGATTTTTTATCAAGAATAAATTTTTTCTTCTCTGCATTATACTGATAATATTTCTTACCCTCAATTCTGGCAATCAATACATATTTCTTTGCATGAGCACTGTAAGCGTATAAACGATACCCTTTTACATTTTTCCCTGATTTCAAATTAATCTGCGCTTTTTTACTGCTTATTTTCTTCACAGAAGTAATTTTCGGAGTTACAGGTCTTGTCACACAGGTAACTACCGCACTTGCTTTACCCTTCAACAAGATATTACCATTTAATTTATATGCACATATATAATAACGATATTTTTTACCTGATGACAATTTTTTATCCTTCAGTGAATTTGTTCTGACTTGTTTTATTTCTTTATATTTCTTTTGCTTCCGGTCATATCGGTATACTATATATCCTGATGCTCCTTTCACCTTCTTCCAGCTTAATTTTATAGAATCCGTTCCCACGGTTACTGCTTTTAATCCGCTTACTCTGGAAAGTGCTTTTTCACTTATAACCGGCGTCTGCGGTGCAACCGGTTTTTGCGGTGTCACCGGCTTTTCCGGCTGAACCGGTGTTTCTACAGTAACATCTGATAAATCCCAGTAAGAGGATTTCTTAGTGCGGAAACGCTGGAAAGACGTCATTGCCTCTAGCGCCTGTATTGATGCCATCGAGTTTTCTGCACCGTCCTTTACATGAGAAAAACCTGTTGAGCCACCTACCTTATAGGAAGAAAGACTGGTAACCAGATTTTTATATGCTGTTCCAAAACCTGATGCAGCATTTAGTAAATCTCTGTTAAGGACAGTAACAGCAATAAGAACCTGAGCTGTTGCTTCTGCTGTTCCCGCATCATACTCTGCAGATAAATTTTTCTTTAAATAATCCAGACCTTTTTCTATGGCTTCCTTCGCTTTACTATTCTCTCCTTCATAAGGAGCAAGTGCCTGCAACGCCATTGCCGTTGTATCAATACCGGAGTCATTATTACCGTATAATCCGAAACCTCCATCATTCCTGTTTTGGAAATTCAAAAGTGCATTGATAATCTTTTCCCGGTTCCATTTGGCATTCTCCGGAATTTCCACATCACGAGCATCTAATGCCAGTAATGCATAAGCCAGTTCATTTGAACCCGAGGACAATTTCGGATGATTAACAATCATCTCTACCAGATTGATTCCTTCAATATTTGTAAT
>JALFIK010000173.1 GCA_022776205.1 Eubacterium sp. | reverse complement strand
CTGTCTTTACTGTTTTTTAGGTTCTGAACTTTCGTTCCGTTCCATGGACCCTTTCCGAAGACATCACTCTCGAAAGGTTCCGAATGAAATTTGAATTGAACGTTCAAGGTTGTTTTGTTATTCAGTTATCAAGCTTCATGCATTCTTTCCAAACGCAACTTCTTTATTATACTCTGTGAAGTTCGTCTTGTCAAGAACTTTTTTATTATGTTTTTTGTGATTAAAATCACAACGGAGAAGAAGGGATTTGAACCCTTGCGCCGCTATTAACGACCTACTCACTTTCCAGGCGAGCCCCTTCGGCCTCTTGGGTACTTCTCCAGATCAAATAAATGAAATCTGTGATAAAACGGATGTACAAACCAATGACTTCCTGTCTTAAACCGATAATACGGAGAAGGTGGGATTCGAACCCACGGTACCTTTCAGTATCACTGGTTTTCAAGACCAGCTCCTTAAACCACTCGGACACCTCTCCATATGTTTTTCATTTCTCGTCGCCTGCTAACCGCGACTTGTTTATATTATCATTTCCTTCCACATATGTCAACAACTTTTTTCATTTTTTCTTGTGTCCTTTTGAATAAAAAATGTTATAATTATCATAAAACACTTTAATAGGAGAAGGAGGTACATTTTAATGTATGATGTATTAATTATCGGCGCCGGAATCACCGGAACTGCCATTGCCAGACGCCTGTCACGTTATGATTTGTCCATAGCACTTGTCGAGAAAGCAAATGATGTTGCAATGGGCTCAACAAAGGCAAATAGTGCCATTGTTCACGGAGGCTATGCAGAGGCGAACGCAAAGTTAAAGGGTCGGCTTTGTTATAAGGGCCGTATCCAGTTTGAGCAGCTTAATAAAGAATTACATTTCGGTTTCCGGAAAACCGGCAGTATTGTTATCACCACCGAAGATTCGGATCTTCCAAAGCTTGAAAATATGCTTGAAAACGGAAAGAAAAACGGGCTCACTGATTTAAAGATTTTAAATCATGATGAGATTCTTGCCCTGGAACCAAATATTAATCCGGAAGTAAAATATGCTTTATACTGTGAGGGTGCCGGTGTGTGCTCCCCTTACGAAATGGCAATTGCTCTCGCAGAGAATGCTGTTCACAATGGAGTGGAACTCTTTTTAAATACGGAAATCACCGCAATTGATAAAATAGACAGCCATTTTCTCGTACATACAGCAGAACAGGATTTCGAATCCCGTTATGTTATAAACGCTGCAGGACTTTTTTCTGACAAAATCAATGAAATGGTCAATCCAAAGAGTTTCGAGATTCGCCCTCGTTCCGGTGAATATCTTTTATTCGCACCGGGAACAGGCAAGGCATTAAATACTGTTGTCTTCCAGATGCCATCCAAAATGGGAAAGGGTATTCTTGTAACAAGTACATATCATGGAAATCTTCTTCTCGGACCGGATGCCATTGATGAAAACGGAACTGTGGACCGCAGCACCCACATTGAACGCCTCTGGGATATTTATCAGTCCGGATTATTTACCACAAAGAAAATCGACCCGAAAACATTTATCCGGAGTTTCACCGGTGTTCGTGCTGTTGCCAGCACAGACGACTTTATTATTGGGTCTACGGAAACTCCGGGCTTCATTAATGTTGCAGGCATCCAGTCTCCGGGCCTGACATCCTCTCCGGCAATTGCAGACCTCGTTACCAGCGAGCTCGAAGCTCAGGGTCTTATTCTTAAGGAGGATCCTTCTTATGACCCGTACCGGGCCCCGATCATTCCTCCGGACAAAAAAATGCGTCCGGTTCCGGAAATCATGAAACTTGCCCAGCTTGATCCTTGTCCGGAAAGAATTATCTGCCGATGCGAACAGGTTGAGGAAAAAACAATCGTTGACTGCCTCCACCGCGGTATTCCGGTCACAACAGTTGACGGTGTAAAGCGCAGAACAAGAGCCTCCATGGGCTTTTGCCAGGGTGGTTTCTGCCGTCCTCGTATTAAGGAGATCATCGAAAGAGAATATGGCATTACGATCGATGGAAAAACTGACATTGAAGCAGAAGGGGCTTCGAGAGTAACACGGGATGAATTTACCAGCTACTGTAAGGAAAAAGAGTCCCTGTAAAACAATGGGTCTGCCCCTTTTTGTCTGACAAAAAAAGTCTGCTGTCCTGACGATCATCGTGACAGCAGACTTTTTCCCTTAATATTCATTTAACGGAACATCCTCATCGAAGGGTTCCACCTCACGGATCTGTACATAATATCCATACTGGGGATTTACTTCAACAAAGACTCTTTCCCCCTTTTTGTGCCCGAGCAGCGCCTTCCCGAGAGGCGACTCAATACTGACTCTGTTTTGCAGCGAATCCACCAGTACCGTTGTCACAAAAGAAAACTTTTCTGTCTCATCATCTTCCTCAAAGTAAAGGGTGGCTGTCTTATTTAATCCGATCTCATCCTGTGAAGAATGGTCCTCAACGATTTCCGAATTTTTAATCATATTTTCCAGATAACGAATACGACTTTCGTTTCGGTTTTTTTCTTTTTTTGCCGCATGGTATTCAAAATTTTCACTGAGATCCCCATGGGCTCTGGCTTCCTTGACATGTTCAAGCAGTTCTTTTCGCACATCAACTTTTCGATGCTCAATCTCTTTCTCCATCTTATCAACATCCTGCTGTGTCAGCTTATGTCTCATTTTACCCATCTCCTTTTAATATGATTTGAGCTCTTTAAACAGACGGTTATAACGCTGATCCGTCTTCTCACCGAGATACTGATATACTTCACATTTCTTTAAAATTTCTTCCGGCGGAAAAATGGTCTCATCCTCTTTCGTCTCCTCATCAAGAGCTCGGAATACCTCCGTGTTCGGCGTTCCATAATAAATGTAGTCAAAATTCATCTGTGCCGGTTTTTTCCGGTTCATAAAATCTATAAATTGCTCTGCCGCCTTCTTATGGGCTGCTTTTTTAGGAATTGCCCAGCAATCAAACCAGACATTCGATCCCTCTTTTGGCACCACATAGGACAAATTTTCATTCTCTTCCATTGCCACGGTGGCATCCCCGGAATATATGACAGCCATGGATGCGTCTTCGGCAATCATCGCATCTCTTGCCTCATCTACAAGATAAGCCTCCACGATCGGTTTTTGTTTCATGAGCAGTTTCTGCGCCATTAAAAGTTCCTGAGGATCTTTCGTATTGATGGATTTCCCTTTCCACTTCAGCGGAACCATGAAAGCATCTCTCATACTGTTCTGCATGATAATCTGGTTTGTATATTTTTTATTCCACAGAATGCTCCAGCTGTCCACTTTTTCTTTTACCAGTTTTTTATTATATAAAATACCAACTGTTCCAAAGAAATAAGGCACACAATACTTATTCCCAGGATCAAAGGTTTCACATAAATTCAAATATTTTTCTTCGACATTTTTATAATTTTTCATCATGGAGGTATCAATTTTATACAATTCTTTTTCCTTAATCAGCTTCTCAATCATATAATCTGAAGTACAAATCAGATCATAATGAATCGCTCCGGATTTATATTTCGTGTACATATCTTCCGGAGTGACATACTCTTCATATTTTACCGAAATGCCCGTTTCCTTTTCAAACATGGAGATGGTGTCCGTATCGATATAGTCCCCATAGTTGAAAACAATCAGTTCGTCCCTGCTCTGCTCTTCCTCTTTCCCGAAAAAACAGCCGGAAGTAAATATCAGGAGGGTAATGAAAAAGGTGGTAAGTAATAAAATTCTATTCTTTTTTTTCATAATGCCTCCTTTCGCATGCTCATCCTCTGTCTGGTTGCAGACAGATGATTTGTCACGCCAAGAAGGAGTAAAATTGACAGGAACAACAACGTGGACAAGGCGTACATCTGCGGATTAATTCCCCTTCGCAGTTGCTGATAAAGCATGGTGGAAATTGTGTTAATCCCGGCGCCTTTTGTAAAATAGGTAACAACAAAATCATCCATGGAAATAGTAAAAGCGAAGAAAAACCCGGATAAAATACCTGGCATGATCTCCGGCAATACTACTTTAAAAAACGCATACAGGTGGGAAGCACCCAGATCCTGTGCTGCCTCATAAATATTTTTATCCATCATATGGAAACGGGGCATTACGTTTAAGATCACATAGGGCAGTCCAAGGGTCACATGGGCAATCAGCATGGATCCGAATCCCAGAGACATAAAGTGTACAAACAACAGCATAATGGCAATTCCGGTCACAATATCCGCATTTAAAAGAGGAATATTTGCCATAGCCTGCATTAATCGAAGAGATTTCATTTTCATTGCTGTCATTCCAACACAGGCGAGGGTTCCCAGCAATGTCGCAATCAATGCCGCTGAGGTTGTAAGGAGTAAAGAAGTCTTCACCGCCTGAAGTACCTCCACATTCTGAAAAAGATCTGTGTACCAGTGTAAGGTAAACCCTCCCCAGACTGCTCTTGATTTCGAATCGTTGAAGGAACAGATAAAAAGAATGAGAAGAGGCGCATATAATAAAAATCCAATCAGGACAACATAAAATTTTTCCGCAATTTTTTTAATTCTCACCATAGCATCGTATCCCCTTCCTCTGAAGAATAACGATTCATCACTGCCATACTGATAAAAATAAACAGCATCAGCACAATGGCAAGCCCTGAGCCGAGATTCCAGTTATTTGCCACATTAAACTCCTGATCGATCACGTTTCCAAGGAGAAGTATTTTCGATCCGCCAAGAATATCGGCAACAACAAATTCTGAAATACTTGGAATAAAAACCATGATAATTCCGCTGACCACTCCCGGCATGGATAAGGGCAAAATAATCTTGCGGAAAATGATTCCGGAAGAAGCACCCAGATCCTGCGCTGCCTCGATCACATCCTTTTCTATTTTACACAAGGCATTATAGATCGGAAGGATCATAAAAGGGATATAGTCATACACCATTCCGACAAGAATTGCTCCTTTCGTATACATTAGTTTCCTGACAGGCAGACCGATGGCGCTGAATATTCCGTTTAAAATACCCGTTTTCGACAAAAGGACCTGCAGAGCAAGAACACGCAAAAGAAAGTTGATCCACATTGGCAGAACAAAAAGCATGATGAGCATACCGGATTTTTTAGTTTTACCCTTGCTCAGAATATAGGCCAGCGGATAAGAGAGCAACAGACAGATGACCGTACTTTGCAGGGCAATCCAGACAGAATTTATAAATGCCTTAAAATGAACCGAATCCGCAATGGCTGCTATATTTGACAGGGTAAAGGCACCATCCGGACCGGTACAGCCGTAATAAAAGACCATAAATAAAGGAAGTACAATAAATGAAACTCCCCAGATGATATAGGGACATGCCAAATACTTTCTATTCATCCGTCTTCACCGCCTTCTCATCTTCCGATGCCGGTTTATTCATGATCTGAATATTAAACGGAATGACCTGTATGCTCACTCTTGTCCCGACAGGATAACAGGTCGTACTGTGAACAAGCCACTCATACCCGTTGGCCATCACATCCATTTCATAATGAACCCCTTTAAAAATAAGAGATGTGACCACACCGTCAAGAATTCCCTCTCCTTCTTTTCCAAGCACAATATCCTCCGGACGAATCACGACATCCACCGGACAGTTTCTGCCAAATCCCTCATCCACACATGGAAACCTGGTTCCGAGGATCTCCACCAGACGGTCTTCGAGCATCACACCGTCTATGATATTACTGTCTCCGATAAAATCTGCCACAAAGGCATTCTCCGGTTCATTATAGATATCTTCCGGCGTTCCCATCTGCTGAATATATCCCTGGTTCATGACCACAATCTTATCCGACATG
>JALFIK010000100.1 GCA_022776205.1 Eubacterium sp. | reverse complement strand
CCTGATGCACAGAGCCGTTCCTGACAATAAAGGCGGTATGGCAGCGGTCTTAGGACTTTCCGGTGAGGAAGTGGAAAAATGTGTGGATCCTCTGGAGGGAGTTTTTGTTGCCAATTATAACTGTCCGGGTCAGGTTGTGATCACAGGAATGAAGGAAGCAGTGGAAGGAGCTGCCCCTGTATTAAAAGAAGCGGGTGCAAAAAGAGTCCTTCCTCTCAATGTGAGCGGACCGTTTCATTCCCCTTATTTAAAAGAAGCGGGAGATGCGCTTTATGAGGAACTTAAGAAAGTGACTTTCAATGATCTGGAAATACCCTATGTGACAAATGTGAATGCAAGTATTGTAGAAGATACGGAAAATACCAGAGAATTGTTGCGAAAACAGGTGTCTTCTTCTGTCATGTGGGAACAGAGTGTCCGTACCATGATTGCAGAGGGTGTCGATATTTTTGTGGAAATCGGCCCGGGAAAAACACTGAGCGGCTTCATGAGAAAGATTGACAAAACAGTAAAGATGTTCCGAATTGGAACGATGGAAGAGATGGATAAAACAATACAAGCCATAAAGGAGATTGTGGAATGTTAGAAGGTAAAACAGCAATTGTGACCGGCGCATCCGGCGGAATCGGAAAAGCCGTTGCTCTTGCACTGGCAAAAGAAGGAGCAGCCATTGCCGCTCATTATCACGGAAATGAAGAAAAGGCACTGGCTGTTAAAACAGAGATTGAACAGGCCGGAGGGAAAGCAGAGATTTTTCGTGCAGATGTGACAGATTTTGATGAGTGTAACCTTTTTATCAAAAATGTGGGAAAGACATTTGGAAGCATTGATATTCTTGTAAATAACGCAGGAATTACCAGAGATGGCCTGCTGATGGCCATGAGTGAAGAAGACTTTGACTCTGTCATCGACACCAATTTAAAGGGGTGCTTTCATATGATTCGTTTTGCCAGCCGCCGTATGATGAAACAGCGTTACGGAAGAATTGTAAATATCAGTTCAGTTTCCGGAGTGGCCGGAAATGCCGGTCAGGCCAATTACTGTGCTTCTAAGGCAGGAATCATCGGACTTACAAAATCTGTGGCAAAGGAGCTTGCATCAAGAAATATTACCTGCAATGCGATCGCTCCGGGATTTGTTATGACAAAGATGACCGAGACCCTTTCAGAAGATGTCAGGGAAAATGCAAGAAAACAGATTCCACTGGGACGTTTCGCGACTCCGGAGGATATTGCCGGTGCAGCGGTATTCCTGGCCAGTGACAAAGCATCTTATATAACCGGTCAGGTACTTATCGTAGATGGCGGGATGGTTATGTAGCAGGCGGCAGTCGAGCCGGAAAGGATGGATAGAATGAAAAGAAGAGTAGTGATTACCGGAATGGGAGCCATCACTCCCATCGGAAATAACGTAGAGGAATTCTGGCAGGGCATTAAAGAAGAAAAGGTGGGAATCGGCCCGATTACGAAATTTGATACAAAAGATTATAAAGTAAAAATTGCAGCAGAAGTGAAAGGATTCGTTGCAAAGGAGGTTCTCGATGCCAAGGCAGCAAGAAGAATGGAAACGTTTTCCCAGTATGCGGTAGCAGCATCGAGGGAGGCCTTTGCAGATGCGGGTCTTGATATGGAAAAAGAAGATCCGTACCGTGTTGGTGTAATCATCGGTTCAGGAATCGGGGGACTTGGAAGCATGGAAAAAGAACATGAAAAGATTCTTACGAAAGGGCCAAAGAGGGTAAGCCCGATGCTGATTCCCTTAATGATTTCCAATATGGCTGCAGGAAATGTGGCAATTGATCTTGGATGCAAGGGAAAATGTACGAATGTGGTTACTGCATGTGCAACAGGAAGTAATTCAATCGGAGATGCCCTGCGTGCAATCCAGTATGGAGATGCCGATGTGATCCTTGCCGGTGGAACAGAGAGTAGTATCACACCGATTGCCGTTGCCGGATTTACCAATCTGACTGCCCTTACCGAAGCAGAAGATCCCATGCATGCATCCCTTCCTTTTGATAAGGACAGGGCAGGCTTTGTCATGGGGGAAGGAGCCGGTGTGGTTGTGTTAGAGGAACTTGGGCATGCCAGAAAACGTGGAGCGAAAATTTATGCGGAACTTGCCGGATATGGCTCTACCTGTGATGCCTTCCATATCACCTCTCCTGCAGAAGATGGCAGCGGTGCGGCAAAAGCAATGACTCTTGCCATGGAAGAAGCAGGCATTAAGCCGGAAGAAGTAGATTATATCAACGCCCACGGAACAGGAACGCATCATAATGACCTTTTTGAAACAAGAGCGGTGCATGTTGCTTTTGGGGAAGCTGCAAAAAAAGTGAAAATGAGTTCCACAAAATCTATGGTCGGCCATTTGCTCGGTGCAGCCGGTGCGGTGGAATTCATTGTCTGTGTGAAGGCAATCGAAGAAGGATACATTCATCCGACTGTCGGAACCAAAGAGCCGGGAGAGGGCTGTGACCTTGATTATGTGTTAGACGGACCGGTGGTGCAGAATGTCGATGTGGCCATCAGCAATTCCCTTGGTTTTGGAGGGCACAATGCCTCCCTTCTGTTAAAGAAATACGAGGAGTAGAAGAAAATGGATTATCAGCAGATTTTAGAATTAGTAAGAGAAGTTTCAAAAGCAGGACTTACAAATTTTGAATACACCGAAGGCAATATCCGCATTGCCATGAGCTGTCCCCAGCCGACGGAAGAAAAAGTAGTGATCCCGCCTTCCGCTGTTGTTTTAAAAGAAGCCGCCGGTGTAGAAAATCCGGTGCAGGAAGAAGCAATAAAGAAGGAAGAACCGGTGGAAGAAAAACCCGGGAAACTTGTAAAATCCCCGCTGGTGGGCACGTTTTACTGTGCACCTGCGGAAGATGCCGAACCGTTTGTCAAAGTGGGTGACACTGTGAAAAAAGGGCAGACCCTTGGTATTGTGGAAGCAATGAAGTTAATGAATGAAATTGAAAGTGAATATGACGGTGTGGTGACAGAGATTCTCGTGGACAATGAGGAAACGGTGGAATACGGTCAGCCGTTATTTCGGATAGGATAAAACAATGAGACTTGGAATTAAGGAAATTGAACAGATTATTCCACACAGACACCCTTTTTTACTGGTGGATTATATTGAAGATTTTGTTCCGGGAGAGTGGGCGACGGGCTATAAATGTGTGACCTTCCACGAGGACTTTTTCCGGGGACATTTTCCCCAGGAACCGGTTATGCCCGGAGTTCTTACTGTGGAGGCACTGGCCCAGGTTGGTGCCGTGGCCATTTTATCTCTCGAGGAAAATAAGGGAAAAACCGCATATTTCGGCGGAATTAATAAATGCCGGTTTAAAGGGAAAATCGTGCCGGGAGATAAATTAAAACTGGAAACAAAAATCATTAAGAAAAAAGGTCCGATGGGGATTGGGGAAGCGACCGCCTCTGTGGACGGAAAAGTGGTTGTTAAAGCAGAGCTTACTTTCATGGTAGGTTAAGGAAAAAGGAGAAAAAATGATTCGGAAAGTTTTAATTGCAAATCGGGGAGAAATTGCCATTCGCATTATTCGGGCATGCAGGGAAATGGGAATTTTAACCGTTGCAGTGTATTCCGAAGCAGACCGGGAAGCACTTCACACAAAGCTTGCCGATGAGGCGGTCTGTATCGGACCTGCAGCGGCAAAGGACAGCTACCTGAATATGGAACAAATCATCAGTGCAACGATGATCACCGGAGCGGATGCCATCCATCCGGGATTTGGATTTTTATCGGAAAACAGCCGTTTCGCAAAACTGTGTGAGACCTGTCATATCACCTTTATCGGACCGGATTCCGATAGTATTGCACGGCTGGGAAATAAAGCCATGGCAAGACAGACAATGATTGATGCCGGTGTTCCCGTCATTGAGGGCTGCGAAAAGCCGCTTACCGATGCAAAGGAAGCACTGGAGATTGCCAAAGAAATCGGTTTTCCGGTTATCGTAAAGGCCGTATCCGGTGGTGGCGGGAAGGGAATGCGTGTCGCCTGTACCGAGGAAGAATTTGAACAGGCTTTTCTGGTTGCCCAGAAAGAATCGCTTCAGGCTTTTTCCGATGAAAATATGTATCTGGAACATTTTGTGGAAAACCCGCGTCATATTGAATTTCAGATTCTGGCAGATCATTATGGAAATGTGGTTCACCTTGGAGAAAGAGACTGTTCTGTGCAGAGAAATCACCAGAAAGTGATCGAGGAATCCCCTTCGGCAGCGGTGGATGAAGAACTCCGGGAAAAGATGGGAAAAGCAGCGGTGCTTGCGGCAAAGGCCGCTGGATATAAAAATGCAGGAACCATTGAATTTTTACTGGATAAAGAGAAAAACTTTTATTTTATGGAAATGAATACACGAATCCAGGTGGAACATCCGGTGACGGAGTGGGTGACAGGAATTGACCTCATTAAAGCGCAGATACGTATTGCAGACGGAGAAAAACTTAAGTGGAAACAGGAAGATATCCGGATAAGCGGTCATGCCATTGAGTGCAGGATCAATGCAGAAAATCCGTCAGAAAATTTCAGGCCCTGTCCCGGAAAAATACAGGATATGTATCTGCCGGGAGGGAAGGGGGTCCGCATTGACAGCGCGATCTATAGTGGTTGCGAGGTGTCTCCTTATTACGATTCCATGATTGCCAAACTGATTGTCTTTGCGGCTTCCCGGAAGGAAGCCATTGAGAAAATGCACCGGGCTCTCGGAGAAGTCATCATCGAAGGAATTCAGACAAACATTGACTTTTTGTATGAGATCATGGAGCGCCCGGATTATCAGAAAGGCAATTTTACGATTGAATATCTTGAAAAAGTATTAGAAGAGATGGGAGAGAATAAGCAGTGAAACTGGACAGCATTTTTAAAAAAACACCCGTCACAAAACAAAAAATAAAGGAAAATCCCAACGAAATCAGGCCGGAAGTTCCGGAGGGGCTTTTAAAGCGGTGTAATAAATGTGGAAAAGGAATTTTCACAGAAGATTATAAAAATAATTTATATATCTGTCCAAAATGTGGCGGATATTTCAGGATGCCGGCCTGGAAAAGAATAAAAAATGTAGCAGATCCCGATTCTTTCGAAGAGTGGGACCGGGGGCTTTTGACAGACAATCCACTTCGTGTGGTCGGTTATCCGGATCGGATCAAATCTTTACAGGAAAAGACAGGCCTTGACGAAGCTGTGATCACCGGAAAGGCAAAAATCGGCGGAAACGATGTGGTCTTAATGGTGATGGACGGCAGATTTCTCATGGCGAGCATGGGAGAGGTTGTCGGTGAAAAAATTGCCAGAGGTGTGGAACGGGCAACCCGCGAAAAACTTCCGGTCGTTATTTTTACCTGTTCCGGAGGTGCCAGAATGCAGGAGGGAATGACATCCTTAATGCAGATGGCCAAAACATCCGCTGCATTAAAACGCCACAGTGATGCGGGACTTTTGTATATTTGTGTCCTTACCGACCCGACAACGGGCGGTGTGACAGCAAGTTTTGCCATGTTAGGGGATATTATTCTTGCCGAGCCAAAAGCCCTGATTGGTTTTGCAGGTCCCCGTGTCATCGAGCAGACAATTCATAAAAAACTTCCAAAAGGATTTCAGCGTTCTGAGTTTTTATTAGAGCACGGTTTTGTTGACAGGATTGTGGAAAGAAAAGAAATGCGTTCCCTGTTATCCCAGATTCTTACCCTCCATTCCCGTACAGAAGAAAAAAAGCGGGAAGAGATTCCGGCAGAGAAACCAGGAGAGGAATTTTCTGTTTCAGGAAAACGGAAGCTGACACCGGAGCAAAAAGAACGATTCGAGGGAAAGACCCCGTGGGAGAGAGTCCTTTTGTCAAGACAGATGGAAAGACCTGTTGGTGAAGATTATATTCAGGGATTATTTGAAGAGTTTGTGGAATTCCACGGAGACAGAAATTTTGGTGATGACATGGCAATCTGCGGGGGAATTGCAAGATTTCACGGTGTGCCGGTCACAGTGATCGCCCAGATGAAAGGGAAAAATACCCAGGAAAATGTAAAAAGAAATTTTGGAATGCCAAAACCGGAAGGATACCGGAAAGCCCTTCGTCTTATGAAACAGGCAGAGAAATTTCAACGTCCTGTGATTTGTTTCGTTGATACACCGGGAGCATTTTGCGGAATGGA
>JALFIK010000094.1 GCA_022776205.1 Eubacterium sp. | reverse complement strand
TTTCTTTATATCCGTGTACTGCAGATCCCGGAACCGATTCATATATTACACCACCATTTTTCTCAAGTCGGGTAATCTCCTGGAAAGTTTTCACCTTATATATATCGCCTTCGAATGGAAACTCCTCAAGTTTTGTCTTCTTATCCAGACTGTAATCACCAAAACTCAGGCTTCCATTTTCTTCTGCTTTTAACAGTTCCTTTACGTTAGCCATTATTATATCCTCCCATATTTGTAAAGATACTTTGATTATACAAGAAAATCGGGAAACTTTCTACAAAAAACTCTAAAATATTATAAAATAATTTTTATGCTTCCTTTTTCTTTTCAGATATAACAGAAACTGACGGTTTATCCTCCTCGATGGTCAGAAGAACATTCTGTCTGTTTTTTATGGAACCTTTCAGGTATTCATCTGCAAGAAAATCTTCCAGTTCATTCTGAATGGCTCTTCTTAACGGTCTTGCCCCGTACTGTGGATCATAGCCTTTTTCCAGTATATAATCCGGAACCTCATCGGAAAACTGCAGGTTGAAACCAGGAGTTTCATGAAGTCGTGCAGATAATTCTCCAAGCAGAAGTCGGACAATTTCTCTTTGTTGTGGTTTTTCTAAAGTACGGAATACGATAATACTGTCAATCCTGTTGATAAACTCAGGCTTGAACAGCGTTTTTACCTCTTCCATCACCTGTTCCCTCATCTTTTCATGATCGCGTCCAGCATCTTTTCCGCTCACAAATCCAAGATTTTTCGGTGTCATGATCCTCTGTGCCCCCGCATTGGATGTCATAATGATTACAGTATTTTTAAAGTCCACTCTGCGTCCATTGGAATCCGTAATCTGTCCGTCATCAAGAACCTGAAGTAATATATTAAATACATCTGTATGGGCTTTCTCAATTTCATCAAAAAGAATGACACTATAAGGATGCCGCCGTACCTGTTCGGATAGTTGTCCCCCTTCTTCATACCCCACATATCCCGGAGGAGAACCAATCAGTTTGGAGACACTGTGTTTTTCCATATATTCGGACATATCCACACGAATCATTGCATTTTCATCTCCAAACAAAGCCTCCGCAAGTGCTTTGGAAAGTTCTGTCTTTCCCACGCCGGTAGGCCCGAGGAACATAAAGGATCCTATCGGCCTCTTCGGATCTTTGAGACCCACGCGACCTCTTTTTATTGCCTTTGCAACAATCGAAACCGCTTCATCCTGCCCGATCACCCTTTTCTTCAGAGTATCCTCAAGATGCAGAAGGCGCTGGGATTCACTTAGATTCAGACGAGTCACCGGAATTTTTGTCCAGGCAGAGACAACCTGCGCAATATCATTTTCTGTCACCGAAAGTTTCTTTTGCTCTTTTTTCTTATCCCACGCATCTTTTTCCTGATCAAATTTGGCCTGGAGTGTTTTTTGTCGCGTGTTATTTGCCTTTGCTTTTCTCAGATTCCCCTCGGACAGGGCTTCCTCTTTCCGCCTGCCGTACTGTTCAATTTTGGCTTCCATTTCCCGCATTTCACCGGACATGGTATAGAGTCCGACTCTCTTTCTCGATGCCGCCTCATCCATCACATCGATTGCCTTATCCGGGAGAAAGCGGTCGCTGATATATCTTTCTGACAGCTCAACCGCTGCCTGAATTGCTCCCGCCGTATAATGTACATGATGGTGCTCTTCATATTTTTCTTTTAATCCGTTTAAAATTGCCACAGCCTCTTCTTTCGTAGGCTCTTCCACATCAATTGGTTGAAATCTTCTCTCAAAAGCTGCATCTTTCTCAATATATTTGCGATATTCTTCCCGGGTGGTTGCCCCGATTAACTGAATTTCTCCCCGGGCAAGAAATGGTTTTACAATATTGGATGCGTCAATGGCTCCTTCTGCTCCTCCCGCTCCGATCATCGTATGAATTTCGTCCACAAACAGAAGGATATCTCCCCGGGAGATGATCTCCTGAAGGAGTTTCTTGATCCGCTCTTCAAATTCTCCGCGATATTTCGATCCGGCAATCATTCCGGGAAGGTCTAGTGTCATCACCTTTTTGGAAAGAAGCATCTCCGGTACTTCTCCCCGGACAATCCACTGGGCAAGTCCTTCCACAATCGCAGTTTTCCCCACTCCGGGTTCTCCGACAAGGCACGGACTATTTTTCGTACGCCGGCTCAGAACCTGAATAATTCTTTCAATTTCCCTGCTTCTTCCTACCACCGGATCTAGCTTTCCTTCCTTTACCCTCTCCGTCAGATCCACACAATAGGAAGAAACAAAAGAATTTTTCTTCCGGTTCTTTTTTGCCCCAATCATAGACTGGTACTCTTTCTGGGCGCGATTTTGCTCCATTCCGCAGGCGGTGAGGATGTCCGTATATATTTTCTTTATGTTAAGACCCATGCCTTTCATCAGGCGCAGGGCAATACAATCCCTTTCTTTGATCAGGGCAAGTAAAATATGTTCGGTTCCGATTTTTCGGGCATGGAAACGCTCACTTTCTTCCTTGCTTTCGGAAAGAACATGTTCTGCTTTCGGACTGTACCCAAGAAAGGTTCCTTCCTTTCTTTCCCCAAGGGAAGCCGCTTCTCCAAGTACAGCATCAAAAAATTTCTCATAGACCAGACCATTTTCATTAAGAATTCTTCCCGCCAGAGAGTCTTCCTGATCAAGAAGTCCTAAAACAATATGTTCTGTCCCAATATAACTCTGATGGCAATATTTCGCATCATATGCTGCCTTTTCTAATGCCTGAGAAGCATAATCATTATATTCTGCTCTCATTCATTCCCTCCTTTACTATTCGTCCTTTTCAAGTAAAAGGAACGTATCATACATATCTTCTACTAACTGTTTCATCTCATCCTTCGTGATTTCCTTACAGATTGCCTGTGCCACGATCATCTGCATATAATCATTGACTTTTGTCATTTCTTCCGATTTATCACTAATCTCAATAGAAATAACCGCACCTTTTCTTCTGTCAAGCTTAAGATAACCCTCCTGACGCAGCATGGCATAGGCCTTGTTCACCGTATGCATGTTTACCCCCAGCTCCCCGGCAAGACAGCGTACAGAAGGCAGGGAATCCCCCTCATGAAGCTGATCCTGTGCAATCTGCAGGACAATCTGATTCCTGAGCTGAATATAAATTGCTTCCGGGCTGTTAAAGTCAAGTTTAATTCTCATTCTTATCATCCCACTTTTCTTTCGAAATTTCCTGTGTTATATAGACTATATCATGTAGCTCAAAAAATCAAGCAAATCACAAAAAAAACGTACAAAATGTGGTTGAATCTCTCATTCCCCCGTTCATTTCATACGCTTTTTTCATTTCAGTTTTAAATACTCTCCAAAATGTGCTGATGTACTACAGCATAAGAAGCTGACAGTAGAGGATATCAAGTGCTTCCTTTACAGCTGAATTTCTCACATGCTGACGGTCACCACCGTAAAAACATTTCTTTACAGTGATACGACCGTTTACATAACAACCAATATACACAAGACCGACCGGTTTCTCCTCACTTCCCCCGTCAGGTCCGGCAATACCGGTTGTAACTACAGAAGCATCCGCACCTGCTGCCCTGGCTGCTCCTGCTGCCATCTCTTCTGCCGTCTGCCTTGACACTGCCCCATATTTCATCAGAGTTTCATTTCTGACACCTAAAATCCGGTGTTTGGCTTCATTAGAATAGGTAACATACCCTTCCCTGAAAACTTCGGAAATACCGCTCACATTCACAAGAGTTCCTGCAACTAATCCGCCGGTACATGATTCTGCTGTTGTCACTGTCATCTGTTTATGCAGTAAAATACGGGCAATTTTTTCTTCCACTGGTATTTCAGTGATGATCCGGTCGGAATTCATTACTCTTCAGATCCCCCTTCTTTCAGAACATCAATATTTTTCGCAAGATAATCTACAAGAGAAACAATTGTTAATATCAATGCGATATAAACTAAAACCTGTTCTGCGATATGTATCCCGCCTGCATAAGCCGGGAAATTCTCTCCCAAATTTAATGTGAGTAGTATGATTGCAAACATCTGGAAATTTGTTTTAAATTTTCCCCAGTAGCTTGCAGCGATCACCACGCCGTTATCACTTGCCACCAACCTAAATCCGCTGATAACAAACTCTCTTGCTATGATTACAATTACAATCCATGCAGCAATCTTGTTCTGGGCAACAAGGCAGATAAACGCAGAAGATACAAGCATTTTATCTGCAAGAGGATCCATAAACTTTCCAAAATTCGTAACCAGATTGTATTTTCTTGCAATGTGTCCATCAAGAAAATCGGTAAGACTGGCTGCGATAAATAATAAAGTTGCAATCCATTTTGAACCAGGAACTATATCCGTCAGCATAAATACCACGAAAAACGGAATCATGATAATTCTCATTATTGTAAGCTTATTTGGTAAATTCATTGGCATAAATAACATCTCCCATCAAATCATATTCATTTGCACCGGTAATCATCACCGGCACCAAATCGCCGGAAATCAATTCTTCCTCTGAACGAACAAAGACATTTCCGTCAACTTTCGGCGCGTCCATATAGGTTCTCCCAATATAGATATCTTCTTCATATAAATAGCCTTCTATTAAAACGGACATTGTCTGACCAATCCGAGTACTTGCTTTCTCAGCCGAGATTTCCTGCTGTAATGCCATAATTTCATCTCTTCGACTGTTCTTGATTTCCTCTGCAATCTGACCATCCATTTCGGCAGCCTTTGTTCCCTCTTCTTTGTAATAAGGAAATACTCCCAGTCGGTCAAATTCCATCTCGTCCACAAAATCAACCATTCTCTCAAATTCGTCCTGAGTTTCCCCCGGAAAACCGGTAATTAATGTGGTTCGGAGAACAATATCCGGAATTTCTTTTCTCAACTTCCCAATCAGAGCAGTAAGTTCCTCCCGATTCGTTTTTCTTCCCATACGATGAAGGATCTCATCTTCACTGTGCTGAATTGGCATATCGAGATAGTGACATATTTTCTTCTCTTTCTTCATGACAGAAATCAGTTCATCCGTAATTTCTTCAGGATAACAGTACAAAATACGAATCCATTCAATTCCCGGAATCTCGCAGAGTTTCGTAAGAAGCTCCGGAAGGGCTTTCTTCCCATAACAGTCCATTCCGTAAACAGTGGTTTCCTGCGCAATAAGAATCAGCTCTTTCACCCCGTTTTTTGCCAGCTGTTCTGCTTCCTTAATAAGGTCTTCCATGGGAAAACTCCGGTAATGTCCTCTGATATATGGAATAATACAATAGGTACAGCGTTTGTTACATCCTTCCGCAATCTTTAAATAGGCAGTATATCCGCCGGTAGATACTACCCTTTTGTCGCTGAGGGATGCCGGAAGAAGATCGATGGAAGGACAACATTTTACAAATGTTTTCTTCGCATTTTCTTCCGTCTGTATCTTCTCAAACAGCCCATCCATAACCGAAACAATTTCTGTATAACCCGTTGTCCCAATTACGGCGTCAACTTCAGGAATCTCATCTTTCATCTCATCCTGGTAACGCTGGGCAAGACATCCGGTCACAATCAGTACTTTGAGCCTTCCCTCTTTTTTCCATTGTGCCATTTCAAGGATCGTTTCAATGCTTTCCTCCTTGGCATCATGAATAAAGCAACAGGTATTAACAACAATGGCATCCGCTTCAGACTCCTCCTGGACAAGCTGATATCCTGCCTCATCAAGAAGGCCGATCATTTTCTCGCTATCTACCAGATTTTTATCACAACCCAGTGATATAAATAAAATATTTCTCATCGATTATTCATCCTTAAAGCCGCTTCCACACAGTTATTCATCAGCATGGCAATAGTCATCGGTCCGACTCCTCCCGGCACCGGTGTAATTGCAGAAACTTTATCAATCACTTTGTCATAATCCACATCCCCGCACAGCTTATTATTCTCATTTCTGTGGATTCCCACATCAATGACAACAGCGCCGTCTTTCACATAGCTTTCATCAAAAAATTTCGGCTTTCCAATCGCCGCCACCAGGATATCTGCCCTCTTACATACTTCTTTTAAATTCTTTGTGTGCGAATGACAGATGGTTACCGTTCCATTTTCTCTCAATAATAGCATTGCCATTGGTTTACCGACAATATTGCTTCTGCCGACAACTACACAATCCTTTCCGTCAATGGAAATACCGGACCGTTTCAGTAGCTGGATGATTCCTGCCGGTGTACATGACACAAATCCCGGCTCCCCTGTAGAGAGAGCTCCAACACTCTGTGGATGGAATCCATCCACATCTTTCTCCGGGGCAATTGCCTGGATAATTTCTTTCTCGTCCATATGATCCGGAACAGGAAGCTGCACTAAAATTCCATTGACACTGTCGTCCTTATTGAGATCGTTGATCAGTGAAAGTAATTCTTCCTGTGTTGTTTCCTCCGGAAGTTCATAAGCTCTCGATTCGATTCCAATATAAGCACACGCCTTCTTCTTATTATTCACGTAAACGCTGGATGCCGGATCATCTCCAACCTGAATCACTGCCAGGCAGACTGATATTCCCTCCTCGTTAAGCTGTTTTACCTGTGTCTTTAATTCTTCCTTAATGTCGGCAGAGATTTTCTTTCCGTCAATTCTTAAAGCCATAGTATTTTCTTTTCTCCTTCTGTTTATGTATCCTCACAAAGATATTTAATAATACAACAATTTTTATGTTTCGTAAAGGGTTTCGACCCAAATCCTTATAAATTTTCCTCAAAATATTCGTCGAGCTGTTCCGGTGTCATAAGAATTTTTCTTGGTTTTGTTCCTTCTTCCGGACCGACAATTCCTGCTTGCGCAAGCTGATCAATAATTCGGGCTGCCCTGTTAAAACCAATCTTAAACATTCTTTGCAGCATGCCGATCGTTGCCTTATCTTTTTCCATTATAAAACGGGCTGCCGCCTCAAAATATTCATCCCTCTCCTGAGAGGAAGGTGAGGCTGCTATCTTTTGTTCGATTTTTTCGGATACTTCCTCATCATAGACAGCCATATCCTCATTTTCTTTTAAAAAGTCCACAACCTGATTAATTTCTTTGTCCGAAACGAAGGCTCCCTGTACACGGATTGGTTTCTGATAACCTGCCGGATAAAATAGCATATCCCCTTTTCCAAGAAGTTTTTCTGCTCCATTCATATCAATGATCGTACGGCTGTCCACGCCGGAAGATACAGAAAAAGCGATTCTGGAAGGAACATTTGCTTTAATAAGACCCGTAATAACATTAACAGACGGCCGCTGAGTTGCGATGACAAGATGAATTCCCGCCGCCCTGGCAAGCTGGGACAAACGGACAATGGCATCCTCCACTTCGCCCGGTGCCACCATCATAAGGTCAGCAAGTTCATCAATAATTACAACAATCTGTGGCATTTTCTTAAGTTTTTCTCCGTCTGCCTCTCCGGAGTTTACAAGATCCGCAACCTTTTTATTATATCCTTCAATATTGCGGACACCCGTTTCCGTAAACTTCCTGTATCTCTGCGTCATTTCTGCCACAGCCCAGTTAAGTGCCCCGGATGCTTTTTTCGGGTCTATCACCACAGGAATCAGCAAATGAGGAATCCCGTTATAGATACTAAGTTCCACCATTTTCGGATCAATCATGATCAGTTTTACATCTTCCGGAGATGCCTTATATAAAATACTCATAACCAGCGTATTGATACACACCGATTTCCCGGATCCTGTAGCCCCTGCAATGAGGAGATGCGGCATTTTGGCAAGATCAGCCACGACAGTTCTTCCACCGATATCTTTTCCGACTGCAAACGCAAGTCTGGATTTAAAATTTTTAAAGGTTCGGCTTTCCACCATATCCCTGAAATGCACTGTCATATTCTGTTTATTCGGCACTTCAATACCAATGGCTGCCTTCCCCGGAATCGGTGCTTCGATCCGAATATCCGAAGCAGCCAGATTTAGTTTGATATCATCACTCAGGGAAAGAATCTTACTAACTTTTGTTCCCTGTTCCGGAAACATTTCGTATCTGGTAACCGTCGGGCCGCAGCTAATATCCGTGATCGTTACATTCACTCCAAAACTATGAAGGGTTTGCTGCAATTTCACCGCCGTTTCTTTTAAATACCGATCCTGTCCTGATGCTCTCTGCTGCTTTTCTTTTGTTAATAGGCTATATGGAGGAAACAGATATTCACTCTTCCGTGCTTTTCTGCGATCCGGAACCTTTTTCCCGGATTTTTCTTTCTCCGGTGTTTTATTTCCTTCTCTCTTTTCGGCTGTTGTCTTCTGAAGAGTATCGTTTACAGAATCTTTTATTTCCGGTTTTTCCATATTTTCCGGAATGCTTTTTGGCTCCGGTCCTTCCTGTATTTCGGATAATTCTTCCGGTTTTTCTGACGGTTGTGTATCCTCCGTATCCTCCATATCCTCCATCTCTTCCATCTGTGCAATTTTTAATACAATCTCCTCCGGAAGGGAAGAAGGACAGAAGTTTCTTGTTTCCTTTTCATCCTGTTCATCCTGGAAAGAAAAGGCACTAAAATCAAGTTTGCCCTGGAACGGCTCACTTTTCCCGTCATCCTGAGTGAATGGATATATTTTAGGATGAAGCTCTTTCACACAGTCTTTCCTTTTTCTCTCATCCGGCGATGTCATGACAGGGATATTAATTTCTTGTTTCTTTTTTCCAATCTGCTCTTCTAATTCTCTGACCTTTTCCTCACACTGCTTTACTCTGTCTTTTTCAGCATTTTTCTTTTTGCCGCTTTTCATTTTTAAAAATGAAGATTTTTTGACTGCCGGTTCTTCTTCCATATCTCCCATAACAACCGGCTTTTCATCTGAATGTTGTGAATGTTGTCTGTTTTCTCTCCATTGTTGCGGCATTTTCTTAAAATAAACCATAATCTTCTTAAAAAATGCAACGAAAGATTTCTGGGTTACCAAAATTAGTGAAAGTAAAAATGCACAAATCAGAATAATCAGTGCACCCGCCATCCCAAATCCTTTTTGAAGAAAAACAGCGATTCCGCCGCCGATGATTCCCCCAGTCTCATGGTGCTCCACAGCCAGTGCGAACAATTCACTTACATTTACTTCTTCCCCGGTATAAAGAAGCTGGGCAAAAGAGGACAAAATCATCAGGGCAATAAAGCCCGCACCACATTTTTTCATTGCAAGAGGGCTGTAATCATTCGCAATCAGAACTGCCGCTCCCAGAAAAAATGCCAGTGGCATCACATACTGGCTCCATCCAAAAATCCCAAAGAAAAAGCTGGACAGACCTCTCCCCACAGCTCCGCATAAGCCAAAATTGCTTAACATCATAATCAGAAGAATACCAAAAGATGCAACCAGACATATTTCATTGCACATGGGAATTCCATCGGAAGTTTTCGGCTTTTTTACCGCCTTTTTCCCCGAAGAGTTTTTCTTATTTTTTGAACCCGACGATGCCGTCTTTTTTCTTTTCCTGATATTTTCTGCCATATCCTACACCTTATTCTTTTCCTTTATCATCAATAACTCTTCTCATCATATCACAAAAGGAAAAATAAAAAAAGTGTTCTTCACTTAAATAACTGTTTTTTTCTGTTCTCTATCTCCCTGTGAAGCCATTCCAGGGCATCGCCAATCCCGCCAGTTTCATCAACCAGACCTTTTTTCACTGCTTCCTCCCCTAAGAGAATCGTTCCGAGATCTTTCGTCATTATGCCCTGATGGAGCATCATTTCTTCCAAAACATTTTTTGATGCTTTTGTATGCTCTGTAAGAAAATTTATGATTCTGTCCTGCATCAGTCTGAAATAATCAAAGGTCTGGGGAGCTCCGATAATGGTTCCTGTAAGACGGACCGGATGAAGAATCACTGTTGCCGTCGGTGCGATAAAGGTATAGTCCGCTGCTACAGATAAAGGAAAGCCAATGGAGTGACTGTCCCCGATTATGAGCGAGACTACCGGTTTTGTCATTGATGCAATCATTTCAGCTAGTGCCAGACCACAGGAGCAATCCCCGCCTACCGAATTAATCAAAAGAATAATCCCCTCAATATTTTTATCATCCTGTGCCCTCGCAAGAATGGGAAGTAAATGCTCATATTTCGTTGTCTTTATATTTTCTGAAGAAAGATGATGCCCTTCAATCTCCCCAATAATCGACAGAAATAATATTTTGTGATTCTCTTTATTTCCATCAAGCAACATCTGTCCAAATTCCATCATGTTTTCCTC